>QKGR01000039.1 GCA_003250375.1 Candidatus Shapirobacteria bacterium
CCGCAACGAAATTACTCCCAAGAATTTCCTCTATCGCTCTCGCGAATTTGAACAATGGGACATCCAATATTTTGTCCACCCCAAAGAAATGGATAAATGGTACGAATACTGGAAACAAACCCGCATCGAATGGTATCAAAAAATCTTCAATCATCCGGAAAATCTCCGCTTCCGCCAGCACAACAAAGACGAGTTGGCTTTTTACGCCCAGAAAGCCTTCGACATTGAATACAATGCACCATGGGGCTGGGCCGAAATGGAAGGTATTCATTGGCGCTCCGACTACGACCTAACTCAACATTCCAAATTTAGCGGCCAGGATCTTTCCTACCGCGACCCTCTCACCAACGAAAAATACGTCCCTTGGATTGTTGAAGCCTCTGGAGGTGTCGATAGGGGATTCTTCTTCATGCTTTTGGATGCCTACAACGAAGAAAAACTCGAATCTGGTGAAGTTCGTACCGTTCTCAAAGTTCATCCCAAAATCGCCGCCTTCAAAATTGCCGTCCTACCCCTAGCTTCCAACAAACCGGAAATCATTTCCAAAGCCGAAGGCATTTGGCAGGATTTGTCTCAAAAATATTCTGTTGATTGGGACGACAGCAGCAACATTGGTAAAAAATACCGTCGCCAAGACGAAATCGGCACTCCTTTTTGTTTGGTTGTCGACTTCCAAACACTCGACGACGACACAGTCACCATCAGATTCCGCGACACTATGGAGCAAATTAGAATGAAATCCAGCGAAGTTGATTCCTGGCTCCAACAACAGTTACAATAGAAGCATGACTAAAAACAAAATATTACCAGCCCTGCTTGTTATTTTTTCATCCTTATTTCTTTCAGCCTGTGGTAAAAAAGACAGCAGCCAACAAATTACTCCCACACCCACTCCTCGTCTAATTCAACTCTCTGCCGATCAAAAGCCATACATTAGCCTAATCCCTCGCGCCGATGGTCATCTTCTTACTCTCAAAATCGATCGTATCCCCGAAGATTTCGTCGAAATTGAGTACGAAGTATTATATCTGGCTACCGATCAAGGCATCGAAATCGAAAAAGGCCTAGGGGACACCATTAAAGTCGATTCTCCCTCCATCGAAAGAGAACTACTTCTTGGCACCGAAAGCTGTACTCACGGCTGCAAATACAAATACGACGAAGGTATCACTGGTGGCACTGTCACTCTCACTTTAGTCTCCAAAGACAGCCAAGTAACCACCTATGAATCAAAATTCACTCTTCTCTCCGGAGCTCAAATCAAACAGCAATCTAAGCTCGATCTTCCTTCAGAGAATTTTGAAATCTCGGCCCTACCTACCAACAAAGCCGAATATTTTGTCCTTCTCAAAAATTACGGTATTCCCAAAGGCAGTTCTGTCGACTCAGTCTTCTCAGTCTTTAGCAGTGGCACTGGCCAAGGTTCGGTCAAATCCATTACTCCCGATTCCATCACCAAAGAGGATACTTCCAAAATTTCAGGTGATTATTTAGTCAATTAATGGAATACCACACTCCCGTCCTAGCCGATCAGGTAGTCAAAGTCCTCGACCCCAAACCCGACAAAGTTTTTGTCGACGCCACCCTTGGAAATGGAGGTCATAGCCTCCTGCTTCTTCAAAACGGCGCTACTGTTTTTGGTGTCGATCAGGATCCGAGTAATCTTAAAACCAGCACTCATAGAATCGAATCGGCCAGTTTTGGTTCCAAATTTACACCCATCCATAGCAATTTCAGTCAACTTAGCCAAGCGCTAAGCCAACATCAAATTAGCCAAATCGATGGACTTCTTCTCGATCTTGGTCTTAGCAAAAATCAACAAACAGGCCAAGATAGGGGATTCTCATTCAACGATTCCCAATCGCTGGACATGCGTCTCGATCCCCAAAATCAAACTCTCACTGCCGAATATGTCATTAATGTTTACCCCTACGAAGAACTTTTCAAAATTTTCTCCTATTATGCCCAAGAGCAATTTTCCAAGCCCATCGCCCTCAAAATTATCCAACAACGTCAAAAATCTCCTATTAAAACTGCAACACGCTTGGCCGACATCATCCGCCAGTACTACCAAACAAAAAGCATCAAAACAAAAATCGATCCGGCCACCAAAATCTTCATGGCTCTCAGAATTTTCGTCAACGACGAATATGAAAACCTCAAATCCGTCCTTTCTCAATCTCTCGATTTAGTCAAAGCCGACGGCCAAGTTGCCATTATTACTTTCCATTCAGGCGAGGATCGTATCGTCAAACAATTCATCAAAAGTATGATTCTTTCCGGAAAAATCTACTCTGATCAAAAAGTTCTTCCTACTCCCGAAGAAATCAAATCAAATCCTCTATCTCGCTCCGCCATTCTCAGATCGTATAGAATTAAGTAGATGTTTCGTCGTCAATATATTTTTATTACTATCTTTATTGTTCTGGTCCAACTTTTCTTTTCTTTCTATTTCAACAGCCAAATTATTAACCTCAATCAACGTTATAGTCAAATCAACGGCCAAATAATTACTCTTGAAAAATCAAATCAAATTCTCGAAAATCAGTACACTCAAGCAACTTCCTTACTATTCCTGGCTCAAGAATCAAGTTCTAGTGCCTATTTTCCCATCCAACAAAACATCGATTTATCCACCGAATTACCATGAGTATTTCCAACCAACGACTCACCACTCTATCCGTCTCCATCACTCTAGTTTTTTCACTTACTATTGTTCGATTCTTCTATTGGCAAATTCTTAAGTCACCCGAAATTTCCAAAAAAGCTCTCACTCAATTGTATAAACTAGAGAAATTGTCCCCCAAAAGAGGCAAAATATACACATCTGATAATTACCCTCTTGTTCAAAATCAAAACATCTACTCTCTATCGCTTTACAAACCCAATCTAAGTCAAGAACCTCAAGCCATCATCAATCAAATTAGTCAAGCCAATCAGGATTTTAGTACCAAAGATTCCAAACTCATCAATATGTTTACCTCAGATTCAAACATCAAATGGGTCACTTTCAATACTAATTTTAATCAAGAGCAAAAAGACGCCCTTTCAGCTCTCGATGGTACTACCTTCACTGAAAGCATCAAACGCTTCTATCCGGAAAACGATTTGGCCTCAAACATTCTTGGAATATTAGCCAAAAATAATTCTGGACTCCAAACCGGCTATGGCGGTCTCGAAGGTTATTACCAAAAACAGCTCGAAGGCAAAACTGGTTATTATTACCAGGCCAAAGACGGCCAAGGCAAGCCTCTAATTGCCCAAGAAAACTGGCTCAATCCCGCCGTCAACGGCCGCAATTTATACACCAGCATCAACCGTCCCATCCAATACATGGCCTCAACAGCCCTTGCCAAAGCTGTGGAAAAATACCAAGCAGATTCCGGATCTATTACTATTATGAAGCCCGACACTGGCGAAATTTTGGCCATGGCCTACTACGACCACGACGCCAGCTCTTCCGCCTCTCTCCAAAATCCTCCCATCTCCAAACTTTTCGAACCTGGCTCAATTTTCAAACCATTAGTTATGTCCATGGCCTTGGACAAATCTGCCATTTCAAAAAATTACATTTGCACTCAATGTAATCGACCACTAACTATTGGCGAATACACCATTTCCAATTGGAACGACGAAGTCCATCCCGACTCAAGCATCTACGACATCATTAAAAATTCCGACAACATTGGCATGAGCCATATTATTCGCCAACTTGGCCTCAATAGTTTTCTCGATTATTATCAAAAACTTGGCCTCAACAACAAAACCGGCATCGATCTTCAGGGTGAAGCTAGACCCTTAGTCAAACAATATTGGCCCGAAATTGACTTTGCCACTGCCTCATTTGGACAGGGGATTGCAATCACCCAAATCCAAATGCTTACCGCCTTCAATACCATTGCCAACAATGGCGTTTACGTCCAGCCTCGGGTAGTAAATTCTCTCGGTGAGGACGACAAAATCATCAACATCAAACAAAAAAAACAATATTCTGTATACAAACCGGAGACAATTTCCATCATTAAGGATGTTCTTAAATATGGCGTCGAAAATGGCACTGTCGCCAAGTTCAAACCCGACAATCTGGAAGTCTGTGCCAAAAGTGGTACTGCTCAAGTTGCCATCAAAGGCGAATACGCCGACAATCAAACCATCGCCTCCTACATTGGCTTTTCCCCCTGCGATAAGCCATTATTCACCATGCTAGTCACCATCGACACTCCCAGAACTTCACCTTGGGGTGCCTCCACCGCTGCCCCCACTTGGTACGAACTGGCCAACCGCATCTCCCTACTGCTTGGTATCCACTAACACAGGCTATATAATGCTCATAACAGCAAATGATTTTCAAAACCAAAAGACTAATTCAACTGGCCAAAAATTATCTCTGGCACTTTCCCAAAAGCC
>QKGR01000006.1 GCA_003250375.1 Candidatus Shapirobacteria bacterium
AATTTTTGTCTCTTGAGGAAATTACCTAAACACCTATGAACACCAACCATATTTTCGAATCCATGCGCTCCATCATCACCATATTTTCTACTTTGGTGCTCACTAAATATTTTATTTATCTTGTCATTGCTCCTCTCTATCCCATCAAAAGAGAAATCGACAAATTAAAAATAAAAAGACTCATTAAAACCAAAAAAATTCCTCAAGACTACACTCCATTGGTTAGTATTATTATTCCTGCTTGGAATGAAGAAGTTGGCATTGTCTCCACTGTCAAATCCGCCCTTGCCAACACCTATCCTCATATCGAAGTCATCGTTGTCGACGATGGTTCTACTGACAACACTAAAATCAAAGTCCAAGAATTCATCAAAAGCTACCAAAAAAATTCTCCTTCTCAAAAGAAAGTTAAATACATCTATCAATCAAATCAGGGCAAAGCTATGGCTATGAACCATGGCATTTCCAAATCAAAAGGGGAAATTATCGTCACCATGGATGCCGATTCCCTCCACGACTCACACGCCGTCCAAAACATGGTCGCATATTTCCAGGATCCCAGCATCGATGCCCTGGTTGGCAATGTTAAGGTCCAAAATTCATCCACCCTCGTTGGCATGATTCAAAAACTAGAATATATCTTTGGTTTTTATTTCAAAAGAGTCCATTCTATTTTCCATGCCGAGTATATTTTTGGTGGAGCTTGTGCCGCTTTCCGCAAATCTACCACCTTCGATTCCATTGGTATGTTCGACAACTCCACCAAAACCGAAGACATTGAATACTCACTTAGAACCCAAAAACACGGCCTAAAATCTGTTTACGCTGAAGATGTCATTACCTACACCGAAGGTGCTAGCTCTATTTCCGATTTATTCAAACAACGCACCCGCTGGAAAAAAGGCCGTATTGATGTCTTTGTAAAATATCGCGAACTATTTTTCTCCCCCCAAAAGCATCACTCCCGATTTCTTTCATTTGTCGTCCTTCCATATGCTGTCTTTGGCGATTTCCAACTTCTTTTCGAACCAATGTTCGTTACTCTAGTTTGGACCTACACCTTTGTTTCTCATGATTATATTTCTCTTGGTATTTCTTCTTTATTTATTCTTTTCACTTTTCTATCTTCAACCATCTTTGGCGACAATAAAACTAGTCGCTGGTACTTTTTCCTCTTTCCTGCTTTTTGGATTCTATTTTATCTATTAGTTGCCATCGAGTTCCTCGCCTTAGTCAAATCTCTCGAGCTCTATCTTCATCGACAAGATGTTGCATGGCAAAAATGGCAACGTCGGGGAATCTCTGTCAGTACTCCATAAACAAAATGAAACAAATCATCGCCATTTCCATTATTTTAATGTTTTTTGTTGCCTACACGGTCATCAACTCGTTTAAAACAGCCAGTCTCGATTCCAAATCTCAAGAAGTCCTAAATGCCATCGACAAGCAACAATCCTGCACCCAGCTTCCACCTCGAAGCGACATCCTTAGTCAATCTCCCCAAAAAGAAATTCGTCTGCTTTCGGACTACGATTCTCTTTGTTCCTCCCAGTCCACCGATTCCCTGAGTATTTTTGTCAACATCCCCCTCAGTCAGCTCGATGCTGTTTCCAATGCCACCAGGCTCGTCAACGACATCAATCAACTCAATAGCAATCAGCTTTACCCCATCATCCTTTTTAGGCTCCCTCCAAACATTTCCTCCAAGAATTTGTCCGATTTTAATTCAGGCAAATTAGACACCTACATCGATTATTTTTATAGTGAAATTTACAAGCAGGGGATCGATAGTACATCTCTATCAGATTTGTTTTTCCTTCCTCTTCCCAACCTCCCCAACTACAACGACGCCAGCATCGACCCTCAAGATTTCACCAAAGCCTACAATCGCCACACTAAAATTCTTCAAAAATATTTTCCCAACAACACCGCCTCAATTCTTTTTTCCACATCAACTTTCACTACTCCCGATTTTTCCTGGTCCTCTCCCGACTATTCTCCTCTTACTCCTTATCTTGACGACATCGATTCTGGCACCATCAGAAGTCTTGGTTTTCAGGGTCTGCCTCACCCCGACACTCTCAATGCCAACGAATTCCTCAATCCCCCCATTGTTCTCCAAGCTCTCGAATCCTCTCAAGTCAATTCCGTCTTTTTCTTCACCGGCACTTTTGCTGCCAACCACACTCAGGATCCTCAAAATGCCATTTTCTTGCCTCCCGACGTTCGCCAAAACATCCTCAACGATGTCGTTTCCATCGCCAAGCAGTATCAGCAACGAAATTATCAAACTACAGTCAATCTATATGCCAACGACCAAACCATCACCGATCCCAACTCCATCGATTGGTCTTATTTTGGCTCCGAACACACCACCAATTCGCTTCACGCCCAAGTCCTTCGTGATTTTATTACCCAGCTTCAAGCCTCAAAAATTCGTCTTTCTCTCACTCTTAGCGACTAACCCAGTCGTTCCCTCCAAGGTGCCAAATCGAAATCTTTCCGATTCCCAAATCGCTCACAACCTTGTATTTATAGTCAATCGCCACCTGGTCCGATAGGGCACCAAAGCTATTGCCATTTCTCCAAAATAATTCCTTCGACTCACTGTCCCGAACTCCTTCACTTCTAAATTCCTTCATTCCCATCATTTGGGATTTTGTCAGAATCTTGGCCTGAAAACTCCCCACTTTTCCCTCGTATCCATAAGCCGGTAGTCCGATTACAATTCTGTTTTTATCCTTGATTTTCGATTTTATCCAATTTGTTGAATCAATTAGCCAATCTGTTGGAGTAATTGCACTACCCACCCCCTGATCATTTTGGAAATCATAAGCCATCACTACAATCTCGTCCACCTCGATTTTCTCAAAATCTTCATAGCGCCACTTATACCAGCCTTGCTGTTCACTGTTGGCTATTGCCGGTCCATCCACCATCATTTTATTCCCATTCTTGTGCAACTTATCGGTTAGTGCCCTCACAAAGCTCAGATAATTCCTATAATCATCAGTCGTCCAAGCACTAAAATCTTCAAAATCCAGCTCAACCCCATCAACTTGATTTTCTTTCACGAAATTTACCAGAGTTTCTACAGCAGCGTTGCTCATATTTTTATTGGCAAACATTTTACTCATTTCCACCTGATGCCCCGACACGGTTATATAAATTTTCTTGGCATACTTTTTCAGCTGATTCAAATTTTCCACCGAATAGCCATTGCACTCACTGCTGTTTGCCCCAATCAATTTCAAATTTCCATCGCTACCAATCGTAAAATATTCCACCTTAACTACATCTGTTTTAATTTTTGACCCCAATTCACTCATGGCACTACACGAAGGTTCTCCCGGGTATAGCCACGCCTGCACCTCATTTTCTACTATCGCTTGAGTCGGCGCTGGCTTATTTATTTGGCCAATTACTCCGTTTTCTTTACTATCACTATTTTTTCTAATTAAACTATATCCACTCAACCCCAATATCAGCAATAAAACTACTACTAAAATCTTTATTTTCATCCTTATATTCTATCAAAAATAACTGCTACTTTACTTCGCCTTTTCTTCGGTCTACTATTAATTATATGAATCAATTGCATCAGCAAATTATCAAGCAGCTCCAAGTCGCTTCTGGCCTTCAGTCTCCCGATTTTGAAGGCTTCGGTCGAAAATATGTTGGTACCAACAAAGCCTATTATCACACCAACACCACCCAGCTCAAAAATATCGCCACGCAATTTCTTAAGTCTCATCATCTTTCTCAAAACGAACTCGAAGAATTAATTAGTAGTCTCTATCAACATCAGCAAAGCTACGATGAGCTTATTATTGCTGCCATGCTAGTCGCCAGCTCTCCTGAACTTAGGCAAAAATTCGATCTAAATTTACTCGATCATTGGCTCTCTTTTGTATGTGGCTGGGCTGAAACTGATGTTTTGTGCCAATCTCCCTTTACTGCCGAGGATCTTCTTTCTCGCTGGGATTCTTGGCATCAACTTCTTAGCAAACTTTCCCAGGATGAAAATGTCCACAAGCGCCGTGCCAGTCTCGTACTCCTCACCAAACCCTTGCGCCAATCTTCCGACCCCCGTCTTTCTCAATTAGCCTTTGCCAACATCGAACTTCTCAAATCCGAAAAAGACATTCTCATTACCAAAGCCATTTCCTGGCTCCTTCGCTCTCTTATTGTCCAGCATCGCCAAGAACTCTCCGACTATCTTGCCAATAATCAGGATTCGCTCCCCAAAATTGCTTTTCGCGAAGCCACCTCCAAGCTACTTACCGGCAAAAAATACGTCAACCAAAAACGCCAATCTATTATTAAAAATTAAATACTTATGATCGACAAAAAATCAGTTCTAAAAATTCTTAAATCAAACGACCTCTGTGTCCTTTCCACGGTCACTCCCGACGGCAAATCCCAGTCCGCTCTCATGGCCTACACCATCAAAGACGATTTCACCATTCTCATGAATACCGAAGCTACCACTCGCAAGGTTCAAAATATTATCGAAAATAACAATGTTTCCCTTGTTGTCGGAGGTTTCAAAGGCGATCCTTCAATCCAAATAGACGCCACTGCTCGAATCGCCGACAATCAACAAGCTCAGGAAGCCCAGCAGTACATGCTGTCTCAGAATCCGGAATTGTCAAACTACTTCGCTCCCAATGGTCGTTTTATCATCATTACTCCCGATTGGCTCAAATATTCCGATTACAGTCAAAACCCCCCGGAAATTAAAGAAATTTTCTTTATAGAAAATTACACCTAATCTACAAATCTTTAGGGAAATCATACGAAGAGGGGATTTCTACCTTCGCATCCGCCTCACTTCCATAAACTATGGCAATCTCTTGCCTAGGCAATAACTCCAAATCTCTTGGGTTTCCCGTTATTTTTGTTCCATTGCTGTACACTTCCAGCTTATTCTCGCCATCGGCACAATAGTTGTTAATGCAATTTTCATCCAATTTTACTCCCCAAATATCGAAAAATTGTCCCAAGTAAAATTTTTCCACCGTCGGCGATTCTACATGAATTATCCCATCTCTATCGTGGGTATGAATTTGTGCAATAAAATCCTCTCTCGGTCCCACTCCTATGTCAATCGGAATGTCTATTTTCTCGCCCTTAATAAATATATCTAAATGCTGATGTGTATGAACCGCAAAGCCTTCTTCTTTCAGCGCTGGCATCTTCAAACTCTCCAGTCTACTTTTTAAATCATCTCTTCCATCAGCCCAACTACTGCTCGATTCTGTCTTCACCCCAACATCCGGCATATTTTGTTTCCTCTGATTCGCCTGCCCCAAAAGACAAACTAAGCCAATCAGCAATATTCCTCCCAAAACTATCTTCTTCATTACTTCATTATAACTACTACAAGCGTAATAGTAAAATTTCAGCAAAATTTCAGCCTAAAGTTTATAATATGCACATGAGAATTTTAGTTATCGAAGATGAACACCGCATTTCTGCCTCCATCAAAAAGGGCCTCGAACAAGAAAAATACGCCGTCGATGTCGCTTACGATGGTCAGGACGGCTTCGATCTGGCCTCCGATGGTATTTACGACCTAATCTTACTCGACCTTATGCTTCCCAAAATGGACGGAATTCAAGTATGTAGACAATTAAGGCAAAAGAATATCCATACTCCCATTCTCATGCTCACTGCCAAATCGCAAATAGAGGACAAAGTTGCAGGTCTCGATCAGGGTGCCGACGACTATCTCACCAAGCCTTTCTCCTTTGAAGAACTTCTGGCTCGTATTCGAGCCCTAACTCGTCGTCCTCACAATGCCCTTAGTTCCATTCTTCAAGTCGACGACCTATCTTTGGACACTACCACTTATGAGGCCAAAAGATCAGGTCAGCCCATTGCCTTGTCTAGTAAAGAATATTCCCTCCTCGAATATCTTATTCGCCAACAGGATCGAATCGTCAGCAAAGAAGAAATTATCGATCATGTCTGGAGCTACGACGCCGACATTCTTCCCAATACAGTTGAAGTTTTCATCAAAAACTTACGCCAAAAAATCGACCATCCCTTTCCCAATAGTCAAAAATTAATCCATACTGTTAGAGGTTTCGGTTATAAACTTTCCGCCAAAGCATAACTATGTTTCGATCAGCCAGAATTCGTCTTACCGCTTGGTACCTTCTTATCATTATGTTTATTAGCGTCTCTTTTTCTGTTTTCATCTATGGCATGCTTTCCACCGAAATCGACCGCTTTGCCCGTTCTCAACGAGTCAGAATTCTTCGTCAAATTCAACCCGAAGATTCTGCTGCTCCTCCAATTTTTGTCCCCGATGTCATTGAAGTCGACAATCAACAAGTCGCCCAGCTCAAAAATCGTTTGTTCATTACCCTTGTCACTATTGATGGATCAATTCTTGTAATTTCCGGAGTTCTAGGATTCTTTTTAGCTGGCCTTACTCTCCGCCCCATCAAAATTATGGTCGACGACCAAAATCGTTTTATTTCCGACTCTTCTCACGAGCTTCGTACTCCTCTCACTGCTCTCAAAAGTTCTCTCGAAGTCGCTCTCCGCGATCCCAAATTTACTCTAAAAGAAGCCAAAGTATTACTTCGGGATAGTATTAGTGATGTCGACCAGCTCACTACTCTCTCCAACGATTTACTTACCTTAGCTCGATTCCAACGCAAAAATCCTCAAGTTTTCACTCAATTCGACTTGGAAGAACTTATTAAATCTAGTATCAAGCGTATCGATCCCATCGCCAAAAAGAAGAAAATCAAAATAATTTCCCAGATTAGCAACGCCAACCTCGTCGCCTGTAAAGACACTCTCACTCAGCTTATTACCATTATTCTGGACAACGCCATCAAATATAGCCCCAAAGCTTCGGAGATTAATATTTCTGCCAAAGCTATCGATGCCAATTTTGAAGTTAAAATTCAAGATCATGGTATTGGCATCGACAACAAAGATATTCCCAAAATTTTCGATCGTTTTTATCGTGCTGATTCTGCCCGTACTCATTATGAATCTGGCGGCTTCGGTCTCGGACTTTCCATTGCTAAAAAGATCGTCGACAGCTACCACGGCAGCATAAAAGTCGACTCACAGCTTGCTTGTGGTACCACCTTCACAATTACCCTCCCTCGTTTCAGCAAAACTTCAGTTTAACTTTTTATACTCGCCTAGTTTAAACAACAATATGATCAAAAACATTTTTAAAAAAATTATCGGCTTACCAATTTATTTCAAGATTGCTATCGTTCTGCTGCTGATCCTAATCGCTTGGTTTGCCTACAAATCCCTCTCTTCGTCTAATTCTTCTTCTCCTACCTATCAAACTTCTCAAGTCCAAAAAGGTAATATTATTGCCTCAATTTCAGCTACTGGTTCTGTCTCTTCTGGTAATAGTACAAGTCTAACCACCAAAGCCTCCGGTACTGTTAAGACTGTTTATGTCAAGAACGGCGACACTGTCGTCAAAGGTCAAAAAATTGCCGAAATTACTCTCGATGAGGACGGTGTGAAGCAACAAACCCAAGCCTATGTTAACTATCTTGAAGCAGGTCAGAATGTAAAATCAGCCCAAGCTGCCAAAACTGCCGCCGATGTTCAAATGTGGAAGGATCGCCAGGCAATTTTTGATGCCATCGATGCTATCGATTATAAAAACAACAATACTATTAACCCCAGTACCAAAGAGGAATACACGGATTCCGAAAAAACCATTATCGATAAAAGCCTCGATAATGCTCGAGCCGCTTTCGACGTCTCCGAACTCAAATACAAAAATGCCGATTCGGTCATTAGCGAGGCCAAAGTTCTTCAGGCTGCCGCTTGGAGAGATTATCAACAAGTCTCTTCCGTTATCTATGCCCCCAGCGCTGGTGTCGTTTCCAATCTAACTCTCACTCCAGGAGTCATTGTCACTTCCACTACCGACGACAATGGTAATTTGTCCTCAAAATCTGTCGGCAACATCGAAAGTCCCAACACTCAGCTTCAGGCCAAGGTTTCCCTTACCGAGACTGATGTTATCAAAGTCAAAGCCGACCAAAAAGTCACTTTCACTCTCGATGCCTATCCCGACATGAGCTTCACTGGAAAAGTCCTAGCTGTCGACACTTCCGGCTCTTCAAATTCAGGAGTCACCTCCTACTCGGTCATCATCGCCCTCGATCCCATCGATGTCACCGTCTATCCCAATATGGCTATTTCTGCCAACATTATCACCGATTTCAAAGCTGACGTCCTCTCCGTTCCTTCCACCGCCATCACCACCAGCGATAGCGTCTCGACTGTCAAAGTCATGAAGGACAATCAAGTTTCTACTCTCACTGTCGAAACTGGAATTACTGGCAATTCTCAAACCGAAATAATCTCAGGCTTATCTGAAGGCGACCAAGTTGTCACTTCCACCATCAAATCTAGCTCTAACTCCAAATCCACTTCCTCCAGTACTACCTCTGTTTTTGGTACAAGTATTGGTGGTGGTCAGTTAAGAATGGCTCGCTAATTCACATGAAATCAGACACTCCAATTATTAAAACCACCCATCTTTCCAAGGTCTACATCACCGACATCATCAAAACTGTCGCTCTCGACGATGTTAGCTTTGAGGTTAATAAAGGTGAATTCCTGGCTATCATGGGCCCCTCAGGTTCGGGTAAATCTACCCTTATGCATATTCTCGGCGCTCTCGACAAACCAAGTTCCGGCGAATATGTCCTCGATGGTAAAAATGTCGAAAAGTTAAGCGACGATGAACTTTCTGAAATTAGAAATCAAAAAATCGGTTTTATTTTCCAAGCTTACAATTTGCTTCCTCGCACCACAGCTCTCAAAAATGTCATGCTCCCTATGGCCTATGCCGGTGTCGATATTCCTACTCGCGAACAAAAAGCCAAAGAATACCTCGAAATTGTCGGTCTAAAAGACCGCATGTACCACACCACCAACCAACTATCTGGTGGTCAACAACAGCGTGTTGCTATTGCTCGAGCTCTTTCCATGAATCCGGCCATTCTTCTGGCCGACGAACCCACTGGAAATATCGCCACCAATCAAGCTGAAGAAATTATGGATTTGTTCAAACAACTCAACCATCAGGGTCACACTGTTATTATGATCACCCATGAAGAGGACATTGCTGCCCATGCCAAAAGAGTTATTCATATCCGCGACGGCAAAATAGTATCCGACACCAAAACCAAATAACTATGAAATTTCAAGAATTATTCATCGAAAGTTTGGGTACTCTCACCCTAAATAAAACCAGAACTGGCTTAGCCATTCTTGGAATTGTCATCGGTATCGGTTCTGTCATTGCCCTTATTTCCCTCGGCCAGGCCACCCAACAATCAATTCAAAATCAAATTCAATCTCTTGGATCCAACTTGCTCACTGTTCAGCCTGGTGGATCGGTAGGGCAGGGGGGTGTTCGTACTGCCATGGGTTCCCGAACTACCCTAACTTTAGCCGATGCCGCCGCCATTTCAGAATCACCCGAAATTACCACCATCGAATATGTTTCTCCAGAACTCCAGAATCGTTCCCAAGTCATCACTGGTTCCAGCAATACCAACACCCAAATCATTGGAGTTACCTCAAATTATCAATACGTTCACAATGTCAACATTGCCTCCGGTAATTTTATTTCCGATTCCGACAACGACAGTCTCAATAAAGTAGCAGTACTTGGTCCTCAGGTTGTCACCGATTTGTTTGGTGAGGACGTCGACCCTGTTGGTAAAACCATCAGAATCAACAGTCAGACTCTTACTGTTATAGGTGTCACCGAGGCCAAAGGTGGTACTGGATTCAACAATCAGGATGATGTAGTTTATGTACCTCTTTCTGTTGCTCAAAAACAATTATTCGGTTCCAATTATCTCTCCTCTATTGCTCTTACTGCCGTCGACGCCAACTCAATGGTTGCGGCTCAGGATGAAGTTGGCTTTTTTCTTCTAGCTCGCCACAATATTTCCGATCCCACTAGTGCCGATTTTTCCATCATGTCCCAGCAGGATATTATCAAAACAATAACTTCCACAACCGGCACTTTCACCACCCTTCTTTCCGGTGTTGCTGCCATTTCCCTAATTGTTGGCGGTATTGGAATTATGAATATCATGTTGGTCACCGTCACCGAGCGAACCAGAGAAATCGGTCTTCGCAAAGCTCTCGGTGCCAAGAAAAAAACTATTACAACTCAATTCTTACTCGAGTCCATCATTCTAACTTTCACCGGCGGAGTCATCGGAGTCCTCGTTGGTATTATTACTTCTTTCGTTATTTCTAAAGTCACTAGTTCACTTTTTGTCATTTCTCCTGCTTCAATTATGTTGGCTTTCATGGTTTCTGCTGGTATTGGCATTCTTTTTGGTTGGTATCCTGCCAAAAAAGCCTCCGAACTACAGCCTATCGTTGCTCTCCGCTACGAATAATTACTCCCTTTTTCTCAGCTTAAATTCAGAATCATTTTCTACAATATCATTACTTAATCATTAACAATTAATCACATAATAATGTCAAAAAACAATATTATTACTCTTGTTCTCGTTATCCTTTCTGCTGGGGTTGGTTTCTTTGCTGGTACTAAGTATCAAGCTTCTAAATCAACTTCATCTGTCGCCAATCGACAGTTTGGCAACCAAGCCTTCGATTCCAATCGTATGGCTCCTGATGGCTCTGCCACTCAGGGGACTGGAACTAAAAATAATGGAAGCCAAGCCAACACTCGATTCCGAGCTGGCCAAGTTATGGGCGAAGTCTCTAGTTTTGATGATAATTCAATTACTGTCAAAACTACCGATGGTAGCTCCAAAATTATCCTAATTTCCGATTCTACTACCTACACCATGTCTTCCGAAGCCTCAAAGTCAGATCTTAAGACAGGCGACACCATCGCTATAGTTGGTGACGTTGGTTCCGATGGTACTATTACCGCTTCCAGCGTCCAGCTCAATCCCACTCTCAGAATGGTTGGCGCTAGCCAAGCTCCTCAAGCAAACCAATAAATTTACCTATTTATTGCCAAAAAAATACCCCGGATCATGGCCGGGGTATTTTAATGTCTGTCTTACTACTTAGTATCTGCTTTCAATAAAGGTCAGGGCAAAACCCTTTTTATCGCCTCTTCCAGTTCGGCCAATTCGATGAATATAATCATCGTAATTATTTGGTTTGGAATAATTGATTACATGAGTAATATCGGAAATATCCAACCCTCTGGCAGCCACATCAGTAGCAACGAGGATCTTAATTTCGTCATACTTAAATTTATTTAGAACCTTTTTGCGTACAAATTGGGCTTTATCTCCATGAATAGCATCACAGCTAAAACCACTCTGTTGCAAAGTAGTGGTCACTTCATCCACCATCACTTTGGTCTCACCAAAAATAAGAACTTTCTTAAACTCTTCTTGTTTCAAAAGAGTAATTAAAGTCTCTTTCTTGTTATCTCGGCTGACTCTGACAACATCTTGCTCCACGTGAGTTGATGTATCCTCAGTCTTTACCGAAATTTTCACAGGATTATTAAGTAGAGTATCAATTAGAGTCTCAACTTTTCTGTTGAGAGTAGCTGAAAAGAATAGTGTCTGTCTTTCGGCAGGAATTCTATCCATGATTGCTCTAATTTCTTCCACAAATCCCATATCTAGCATTCTGTCTACCTCGTCCAATACAACCATATTTAATCCGGCAAAATCAATTACTCTCTTTCTTCCCAAATCAGAAATTCTTCCAGGAGTTCCAATAATAATATTTGGACCTCGTTTAATATCCATCACTTGCTCGCGCATATATGCTCCGCCAATAGCCAAAGCAATATAAACTTTAAGACCGGGAGTAAAGCTTCTAAATTCTTCTTTAATTTGTTGTGCTAGTTCTCTGGTCGGAGCCAAAATAATTATCCTTTCTTTTGGATTATTAAGAATTCTATTGATAATAGGAATAGCAAAGGCGGCAGTTTTACCTGTACCTGTGTTGGCAATTCCCAGCACATCTCTTCCATCCAAGACCTCTTTAATTACTTGGTCCTGAATTGGAGTTGGCTTCACAAATCCCTTAGTTTTGATGTTGTTCAACAATTGTTCGTTTAGGCCAAAATCTTCGAAATTGTGCACTGTGGCCACATCTTCAATCTTCTGAATTGGCTCAGCTTTTTTCACAAACATTCTTTCGTCGATTCTTTCCCTAAAGCTTGGCTTGTTCGACCTTCTTTGGCCGCCAAAACCACCTCTACCACCAAATCCTCGATTCGATCCTTGGCTCGATTGAGATCCAAAACGTCTCCTGCCGCCAAAATAACTCTTGTGTTGAGGACGGCTACCGCCGCCACTATTACTCTTATACATATTTTTATTAATAAATGTGGCAAAAACCCAATATTTTGGATTAATATGCCCATTCTATTAATAAAAAGCACCGATTTCGTGCTCAAAGGGCAGACTATGATTCTCCTTGCCTAACTTAAATCAGCTTGTAGTCTACCACATATCCTATAATTAGCAATAGCATGGGTATTGCTGCTAAAATTAACTATGTCCCAATTCGATTTGGTTCGAAATTTAGTCAGAAGTATTCCCAAAGGTTACGTCTCCACCTATGGCCTGGTTGCGAAGCATTTGAACCTAAAATCTCCTCGAATAGTCGGCTGGGCTCTCCGGGGCAACCAGGATTCTACTATTCCTTGCCATCGTGTGGTTCAAAAAACCGGTACTCTAGCCACCAACTTCTCACTCGGCGGCTGGCAGGAACAGAAGCGCCGCCTCCAAAACGACGGAGTTATCTTTGTTTCCGAACGCCAAGTCGACATGCATAAATGCCTTTTCCACTTCACAAAAAATTAGGCTTTCCAGTGTAAAATGTTAGTATCATGCAACTAACCACAATCAAATTTACTGCTCCGGCTGGGGCTGGAATCAAATCCATCGGCCAAGTTCTCTCCAAAATTCTAATCAAACACCATCAATTTGTTTCCGACTACTCTGAATACCCCTCGTTGGTTCGTGGGGGCCACAACACCTACCAAGTCAGCTTCTCTCCTCAAGAAATTTTCGCTCCCTACCGCAATGTCGATTTGCTCTTTTCCATTGTCCCAGGCCATTGGCAAGCCCATCAGGATGAGCTTTCTGCTTCTGGTTATTTCTTCTCCGACGAAGATCTAAAATCTCAGGACAGCGGCTACCAAATTCCCTTCAAGCAACTAGCCATCGATGCCGGCTCTGTCCTTTCTTCCAACATCGTTGCTCTCGGGGCTTTAGCTTTCTTCCTCAAGCTCGACCAAAAAATTTCCCAAGACGTCATTAGTCAACAATTTTCCCAGAATTCTCAAGTAAATCTCAAAGCTTTTGAACTTGGCTACAATTACGCTCAAAGCAATTTGTCCCATATAAATTTCCCTCTCTCTCCCGGCAAAAACAAAAGCGACACCTGGCTAGTTGATGGCAACGAAGCCTTTGCTTGGGGCTTTATTCAAGGCAAAGGTGATTTCTATGCTGCCTATCCCATGACCCCAGCCACCGGAGTCCTCCATCTTTTAGCTGAAAAACAAAAAGAATATCCTCTTACTGTCGTCCATCCCGAGGATGAAATTGCTGCCGCCAACATGGCTGCTGGCGCCGCCTTCGCTGGTAAGCGCTCCGCCACCGGAACTTCAGGCGGCGGCTTCGCGCTCATGAACGAAGCTGTCAGCTTCACTGCTGTGGCCGAGCTGGGAGTAGTTTTCTACCTCGCCTCTCGCCCCGGACCAGCCACTGGCTTGCCCACCTGGACTTCTCAAGGCGATCTTCTGCATGCTGTTTTCTCAGGTCATGGCGAATTTCCACTTGTTGTTCTGGCTCCAGGCACTCGTCAAGAGTCCTTCGAAGCCGGCTACCAAGCTCTCAATTTGGCTGCACAGCTTCAAACTCCCGTCATTGTTGTCACCGACAAATTCTTAGCCGAAAGTTCTTCTTCAACTCCCGAATTTTCCAGCTCCAAAGTCCCCATCGTCTACCTCGACAATCCCAAAAAAGTCCCTGCAGACTTCAAGCGCTATCAGCTGGCCACCAAAACCGGCTCCAGTCCCGTGTCCTTTCCCGGCCAGGTCGATGGTCAGTACTTAGCCAATAGCTACGAACACGACGAATATGGTTTTTCTACCGAAGATCCAGATCTTACCGTTCATATGGTCGACAAGCGCAACAAGAAAAACAAACGAGCCCAGGAATTAGCTCCCAAAGTCGAAATCTTTGGCGACGACCAAGCCGACACTCTTATCGTTGGTTGGGGCTCCACTAAGGGTACTATTCTTGAGTCCCTACGCCTTCTGAACAATCCCAAATTGGCTTTTATCCAAATCAAAACTCTCTGGCCCATCGACCCCAACCTTCAAACACTTTTTAAACCCTTCAAAAAGATTATCGTTGTTGAGAACAACGCCACCAGCCAACTAACTACTATTCTCAAATCTCGTTTTAATTTCAATCCTGACCACCAAATTCTTCGCTACGACGGCCGTCCCTTCTTCCCCGAACAACTTTCCACCCAAATTAATGATTTTCTTAACTCAGATGAATCTTAAATCTCAAATCACTCCCACTTGGTGCCCTGGCTGCAACAACTATTTAATTTTAGGTGCTCTCCAAGCTGCTCTTTCAGCTTCCAACATTAAGCCCGAAAATATAGTTTTCTGCGTCGACATTGGTTGTTCTGGCAATATGGCCGATTTTATTTCCACCTACACTTCCCACACCCTCCATGGCCGCTCCATCCCTTTTGCTATGGGTGTCAAGCTAGCCAATCCCAAGCTTACCGTCGTTGTCATTGGTGGCGATGGGGGAATCTATGGTGAAGGCCTCAACCACTTAATTGCTGCTGCTCGCATGAACATCGACATCAAAGTAGTCGTTGCCAACAACCAGCTTTATTCCCTAACTACTGGCCAAACTAGTCCTACTACTCCCAAAGGCGCCAAAACCAAATCCACTCCACTTGGCAACCTCAACGAGTCCATCGATCCTCAAAAAATCATTCCTGCTGTCAGCTCTCAGGCTCTTGTCGACACTGCCGATTCCAAAAATCCTCTCCAACTAAATCAAAAAGTCAAACAACTTATGGATCACAAAGGCTTTGCGCTTCTCGATGTCCAGCAAGTCTGTGTCGCCTTCGGTAAACAGCTAATAGGCTAGACGATGAAACTAAATAAAAATATGGTCCTAAAAACAGATACTCTACAACACCATATTAGATATAT
>QKGR01000054.1 GCA_003250375.1 Candidatus Shapirobacteria bacterium
CTTCTTTCCAAAGTCTTTCTCGCATCGGGCATCGACATCCATTCTGCCCCATCCCTCTTCCGCCTTCTACGTTTACATTCTCCACAAAATTCTCCAATTTCAAAATACGCCAAATCTCCAAAATTCAAACTTTGAATCTGGGATGGATTTTCAATCCTAGCGCTCAAATTTACATACACCTCACCTTTCACCCTATTCCCTAAAGTCGCGCAATCCTGGCAAAAAATTTCTTTTTTTGAAGGATTTATTCTCATAAATTAATTACTCAAAACCAATCTAACACCGATTATAACTAATATCCGTAACCAATCTTACATTCCTCTCTTGCCAATTTTAAATACCAACCCCACAACTTTTCTTTATCACTTCTTCTCATTAATTCTTCCATCCTTTTCAAATCAGCCTCATTATCACTTCCCATCCACACACTACTTTTCACCCCAAGTTCAAACAATCCCAGCACCCCTCCCCCACCCCGTTTTCGAACTCCAAACACAAAACTTTCCCAGCCAGACATCAGTTTTTTCAATTGTTCTGTTCTTTCCACTCCTCTTTCAACAAAATACCAATTTATTACCTGAAAATCTCCCCACGCAACATTACATCTTCCACACACCTGTTTTCCCTTCCATTCTATACAACCACTGCCTCCAAACCTACTACATCTAGTCCCCAATACTTCACTACTCGCCCACAAACTATTACTTCTAGCCGCGACAATCTTCGCCCCTACCCCAGCATAGAACCTCTCTTTCGGAAATGTATCTATTTCTATCGACATCCGGCTAATATAACACAAATTTTTACTATATAATTGTTTCATGTCTTCTGCCGACAATCTCTCTATCCTCGAAATCCGACTCCCCCAGGACAACGAATTCACCCCCGAATCCATGTCTTCTCTGCTCTCAAACTTTTCCCAATTCACCGATTCATCCTTCCTCAATCGCCTCCTTGGCCGCAAAAAAACCATTGCCTCTTTGGAAATTACTCTTCAGAACAATCAAATCCATTTTTATATCTGCTCCCCTAGCGACACCGCCGATTTTTTCCGCTCCCAAATTCTGGCCCAATACCCCTCCGCCGTCACCAAGCAAGTCAACGACTATTTGAGCCCAAAGGACGCAGATAATAGCCCTTCAGCTAGCAATTCTGTACGGGCGGGTCTTGTGCCCGCCTCATCCATTTATTCTCAAATCGCCCTCTCCCGCGACTACTCCTACCCCCTCAAAACCACCCGCGATTTCCGCGACACCGACCCTCTGGCCTCCGTCCTCTCCTCCCTCTCCCGCACTTCCAATTCCAACGATTTCTTCCTCTACCAAATTCTTCTTTCTCCTGCCCCCAGCAATTGGCAAAACTCCATCATCTCCGTTGTCCAAAACGGCATTCTAGTCGATGCAGCCAAAAATTTCCGCCAATCCCATCCCGACAAACAAGTTTTCGAACAAAAAATCCAATACCCCGGCATTTTGTGCCAAATCAATCTCCTAAGCAACTCCCCTGGCCTCATCGCCTCCGTCTCCTCCTCTTTTGGCATCTACACCAATCCCCGCGGCAATTTTCTTAAAGTCAAAAATCCCGGCTACTTTTCCAAATCAAAACTCATCAAATCCGTCACCGACCGCCAGCTAACCTCCTCTCTCTACACCCAAATTTTCAACACCGAAGAATTATCGGCTCTTTGGCATTTTCCCAATAAAATGACCAAGCTCCCCAACATCGCCTGGGGTAAAAAGCTCTATGCCGATCCTCCCGAAAATCTTCCCGTTGCCTCCGGCATGGACGAACAACAGAAATTAGCCACCACCTTTTTTGCCAAAACCGAATTCCGCAACAAGGATGAAATTTTTGGCATCAAAGAAGGCGAGGATCGTCGTCGCCACACCTACATCATCGGAAAATCCGGTACTGGTAAAACCACCCTCATTGCCAACATGGCCATCGACGACATTCGCAAAGGCCGCGGTGTGGCTGTCATCGATCCCCACGGTGATTTGTGCAACACCATTCTCGATTACATCCCCAGCTCCCGCATCAACGACTGTTGTTATTTCAACCCAGCCGACCCCGAATATGCCTATCCTCTCAATGTCTTGGAAGCTCAAAACGATTCCCAACGCGAACTCGTCGCCTCCGGCGTCATTTCCATTTTCAAAAAACTCTATGGCAATGTCTCCTGGGGTCCCCGCCTCGAGCACATTCTTCGCAACGCCGTCCTCACTCTCGTCAATTTCGATGGCGCCAATCTTACCCATGTTGTCGAAATTCTCACCAACAAAGACTTCCGCCAATCGGTTGTTCAAAAAATCCAAAATCCTACTCTCAAAAATTTTTGGCTCAATGAGTTCAACCAAATGGACGCCAAATTCCAAAATGAAGCTATTGCCCCAATTCTCAACAAAGTCGGCCAATTCCTCTCCTCCACCAACATCCGCAACACCATTGCCCACCCCCATTCCAAAGTCCGCATTCAAGACATCATGGATCAAAAGAAAATCCTCATCGCCGACCTTTCAACTGGAAAATTGGGCGAGGACAATTCCGCCCTTCTTGGCGCCATGTTGATTACCCAAATCCAGCTTTCGGCTATGAATCGTGTCTTCCAAACTCAAAGCGAAAGGTCCGACTTCTATCTTTATGTCGATGAGTTCCAGAATTTTGCCACCGAAGCTTTCATCAAAATTCTTTCCGAAGCTCGCAAATTCAAACTCAATTTAATTGTCGCCAATCAGTACATGTCCCAACTCGAACGCCCCATTCAGGACGCTCTCATGGGCAATGTTGGCTCCATCATGTCCTTTGTCGTCGGCAACAACGACGCCTTCATCCTCTCCAAAGAATTTGGCCAAACCAAATTTCCCGCCGAAGACCTAGTCAAGCTCGGCCGCTACCAAATCATTTGCAAACTCAGCATCGATTCGGAAACCACCCAGCCTTTTTATGCCTCCACCCTGCCTCCTTTGGACTGCAAAAACCAACAACGTGATAAACTTATAAGGATATCCCAAGAACGTTGGGGCAAGAAAAAATAGTTATTATTTAATCAAAACCAAACACCATGCCATTTGATAACAAATCTGGACAAGAACCTCAATTTACCAACCCTGAAAACTTAAACGACAGACTTTCCCAAGTCAGCCAGCCTCAAACCCAACCTACAACACCGATAGCCCTTGGTGAAGGAAAAGGTCATGTGCCACATAATACTAATATAACCACAGCAGAAATAGATAAATGGCTAAAAAATTTTGAAAATACGCCCATTACACTTCCACCACCATACACCCACATAAAAGGAAGAATATTTACCAAAGATGGAATTGAAGTCGACAAATATGGACACATTGTCCACAACAAATAGTATTGTAATCAAAATTACATCCATCCTTAGCCACATTTTCCGCGCCCAAATTCAATAATACCACAATTTTTTAGTCAAAAGACATTCCTTGAAACAATTCTACATATTGCTTACACTGGCCTACATTACAAGTTTATTTAACTATGGCAAAAAAACCTGAAACAGATAAACATACGACACCATATAATCAACTTCTAAGAGAAGGTATGACACCATCACAAGTTGATCAAAAGTTAGGCATTGAACCACCCCTACCTCCAATTGTTCGCGTAAAAATCAAACCACCAACCAAAAGATAATGGAACACACCTAAGCTACTACCCCGCCATCCGGCGGGGTTTTCGATTCTCTTTTGTTCTACCTATTTATCCTATTACAAAATCACGATATAATCGAAAAAATATTATTCAACTCAAATTCAAAATGCCCAACCAGTCAGTAGAAAAATGTAGTAAATTCACAAAGGACCTCAAATCATTGCTCAAAGGTGGTCTAAAAAACTGTGGCATATGTGCTCGTCGACCAACTTGTACAGAAGCCAGAGACTCGCGTAACAACGGACGTACCGACTATACTAAAAGACGCGAGTGGATCACTGGTCATTATGATGACAGCTCAAGCACCCCAACCTCAAGAACTACCACCAGAGACCCAGGAGGCAGGTATTACACCGACCATTAATTTATCCCCTTGACAAGTATTATAAGTCTATCCTATAT
>QKGR01000041.1 GCA_003250375.1 Candidatus Shapirobacteria bacterium
TAAAATACAATAATTTTCGGTTTAATTAAAAATATTGAGGCTTAATAATACTTTAATATCTTTAAATAATATTCAGTGTATATTACCACTAATTAATATTATTTAGATATTTAGGACTAAGGACAGCCGGGAATATGACCATATCTTTTTTTGTTGCCTGATCGATCTGCTCCATACCTATTCTTTTTCTCTTTCGCTAAGGCTCGTCTGTAATATATACCAGTAGTCTCGCCTTTACCATTTAGGCTGACATCGAGTAAATTTCTTAGAACCCCAGCAATTGACCTTTCACTTCCCTGCATTTGTTGACGCAAGGTTTCAAGTGATTCGGGGGAATGGTCACTTATAAATTTATATAACTCCTCAGAATTTCTAGGCAATATACTAGAATACGGGTTGATTTCTTTCATATACAATTGCCCAATTTTAGTTAAAGTCTCGGCTAAATTCTGATTGCCAATAAAAGGCTCTGTTTTGGGACTTAGTTTTAGAATACTTTCAATTTCTGCTGATGAAATAGGGGTTTCTCTTCTCATAAATTTAACGGCGGAATAAATTGGCTTTTAGTCGGAGGAATTTCCAACGATACTTGTCGACTAGGTTGTAGATTTGATATTTGGGTTGGTCGATGACAAGATCGTAGGTGCCAACGAATTGGGCAAGTTTACCACCAAAGCCTTGTTTGAAACGATGAAAACCATAGCCCGGTTCGGATTCTTTGGCATCGGGACCGAGATTGCCCCACATATCAAAAGACTGACAACCAAGACTTTTGCCTAATTTAA
This sequence comes from Candidatus Shapirobacteria bacterium, assembly GCA_003250375.1. GTDB lineage: Bacteria > Patescibacteriota > Microgenomatia > UBA12405 > UBA12405 > SZUA-533. The sequence continues at coordinate 786 of QKGR01000041.1, forward strand.
TTGATTCCCACATAAGTAAGGTGGGGGCCATGACTTCCCTATTGGTGTCCAATGAAGCGCCGTAAGGATAGAAAAGTCGATCTTTGTAGACAAAAAGCATGAAGGCGGCTAATACTTGATTGTTGTATTTGGCCATGACGATATGAGGAATGCCAGTAGGCTTCATGATTTTCCAAAGATAGCGGTGGTAGCTTTCGGTGTGTAAATAGAACCCCTGGCGTTTGGTGGTGTCGAATAATAAATTTAGATAAATTTCAAAACCACGCTCACTAGTATCTTCGACAATTTGAACATTGTGACGATTGGATAGCTTAATGTTGTAGCGGGTTTTGGGATGCATCGATTCCAAGATTTGATCTTCGGATTTGGTGAGATCGACAATATAGGAATAGGGATAAAAGGCAACTTTAGGGGAAACTATGAGGTTGGGAAAGTCGTAATTTTTTTTGAAATCGGTTTCCAGACCATTTTGGTTGTAAATTTTGGAAAAGACATCGGGTTCGAATTTAACAAAAATAGCATTCTCATCTTTGGCAATTTTGGTAATATTTTCGATCATGTCGGAATCGATGTCGGGGCCACGCAAAATAGTACCGACGGACAGATTGACTTTGGGGAGTTTGTGAAAACTGACAGAATAGGCTTTGACAATTTTCTTTTCATCGAACACGCCGAGGCGATAGACTTTGTGGCCTTGGCTAATTTGAAAATCACCCCATTCCCAAGTTTGGAGAGGATGAGTGGCAACGGAATTGTATTGTTCTTTTTCTTCGTTATAGAGAATGCGAGTGATCATCGTTTTCTTTTATTGTTATAAAATTATATGAGTATGATTATAAGTACAAATGTGGATAAACAGTAATAACTTCACTGGGGTAATCCAAAAATGTGATATCTGTCATAGGTTATTTATATTATCGTAGCTAAGTTCGAATCCGTAAAGTGCAGAGAATTTTGGATAAACCATTTTGTTATCTGAAATTCCACGCAAAGATATTAAGAAATCAATAAATTTATCTTTACCGAATTTCTCAACTATTTTTCTGATGGCAAAGCCTGATTCGTCATAAACAGTCTGGTTGTCTATTGAATTTGTGTTTTCAAAAAGAAGGAAGTTATTAAATTTAACCACTGGTTGTTTATTCTTTAATTGACCAGATAAATAAATAGCCACACCCTCGTTTAACCAAACCGGTTGTGTTCTCCATACTAGGCGACGGAAGAACTTATGACATACTTCATGACGTACAGTTAACAAATCACTTTCTAGATTAAATTTTTTATTAGATTCAGATTCGTACACAGACTGATCCATCATAAAGATCAAGTTTTCTGAGCTGAAAGCAGTTTCAAATGGAAGTGTTTTTCTGCCGATTACATCATCGAATTGTTGACGTGAATTAAGGAAGATAATGCATGTTTTTTGATAAAGAGAGACGCCAAAGTATTTTTCAAATTCATCGACAGCCTCAGTCATCACCTTTTGATAATTTTCTTTAACAGGAATTGAAGATAGTTGATATTGATTCATATTTCAGTATATATCCGGATCGTAGACAAAGTCGGAGTCGGATGAATCTTGATGAGAGCGATGGCGATAGTCTCTGACAACATCGGGATTTTCTTCATATTCGACTAAATCTGCAGGGATGTCGACCAGGAAGCGGGAAGGTTCATTGAGAGAGCTTTTACCAAAATAAAGTCGTTGAGTGGCGTAGGAAATGTAGAGGTAATCTTTGGCGCGAGTGATGCCAACATAACAGAGGCGGCGTTCTTCTTCGACTTCTTCGGGATTAACAAAGCATCGAGAATGGGGCAGAATCCCCTCCTCAAAACCAACCAAGAAAACTACTTCAAACTCCAGACCTTTGGAGCTATGGAGAGTCATAAGACGAACACCTTCTTGGTTTTCTTTCTTTTTATTTTTTTCCTGGAGTGAATATTCCTGCTGAACCAAGGCAATGTTCTCCAAGAAGTCGGTGATTTTGGGAAAAGAAGCGGCGACAGATTTTAGTTCTTTAATGTTTTCAATTCGACGCTGATCTTCTTCGAGCTTGGGATCGAATTTTTGAAGATATCCAGAATTGACGACGATATTTTCCAAAACATCAAGAGTTGTCTGCTGGCTAAGATTGATGGAAGCGACTAAATTATCGAAAGTCTGACGACGGCGCTTACCAAGAGCTTTGGTAACCCGATCGGAAGAGACGCGATCTTTGTCGTCGACGATAATTCGAAGCATGGAGACGATATCTTTAACTTCGGCGCGTTCGTAGAATTTGGTGCCACCAATGAGAACATAGGGAATACTTTGCTTGAGGAAGGCTTCTTCGAGAACGCGGGATTGGGTGTTCATGCGGTAGAGTACGGCAATATTTTTGTAGGGAATTTGCATATTGTCGTGGATGAACTTAATTTTCGAGGCCACAAATTGACTTTCGGTAATTTCGGAATCGGCTTGAAAGATTTTGATTTTGTCGTTGCTGGATTTGTTGGTAAATAATTTTAGGATAGGATGGGAAGAATTTTTACTAATGACTGAATTGGCGGCGTCGAGAATTACTTTGGTAGAGCGGTAGTTTTGCTCTAAATTGATGACTTTAGAATCGGAAAAATCGGTGGTGAAGCTAACGAGATTTTTGTAGTCAGCTCCGCGCCAACCATAAATAGCCTGAGAAGCATCGCCAACGGCAGTAATCTGTTTGTATTTGGCAGCCAACATTTTGGTCATTAAATACTGGATTTGATTAGTGTCCTGATATTCGTCGACTAAAATGTAGCGATATTTGTCGTGGTATTTGGCTAAAACTTCAGGATGAGAGGAAAAAAGGTCGACAGTTTTGAAGAGTAAATCGTTGAAATCGAGAGCAGAATATTCATCCAATCTTTGCTGATACTTGGTGTAGACATCGGAGGCAATTTTGGCCCAAAATCCAGAAGCGGACTGAGCAACTTCTTTGGGCTTAAGATAATGATTTTTGGCATCTTCAATAAAATAAAGAACGGAGCTGGGCTTGAATTCTTTAATAGTGAGTTCTTTTTCGAAAAGAATTTGTTTAACTAAATTTTCCTGATCACTGGAATCGTAGATGACAAAATCGGGAGAAATGCCAATATGATGGCCATCCTGACGAAGAACGCGACAACAGAATGAGTGAAAGGTGCCAGCAAAAAGTCCGTCGGTGGATGTTTTGGAAAAATCAGAAAGGAGAGTATTCATCCTTTGTTTCATTTCGCCGGCAGCTTTGTTGGTGAAAGTAAGGAGAAGAATTTGGTCGGGAGTGGCATGCTGATCTTTGACAAAATAGGCAGCTCGATGGGTGAGGACTCGAGTTTTACCAGATCCGGCACCAGCTAAAAGAAGCAGTGGAGTACCTGTATGAATTACTGCCTCTTTTTGTTGAGGATTGAGACCGGCCAAAATATCGAGCATGGTAAATTTTAGTTCAAAAGAATCGAGCTAATCAATCTGATAAATGTAGGTAGTGCCAAAGGAGGCAACTTGTTTAGCGCCGATTTCAGAGAGATTTTGGATATTTATATCGGGATATTTTTCGTATTCTTTGGAGCCGATAAAAATATATTTGATGTTGTATTTTTGGAGTACAGCCAAGGCCTGAGCAAAAATTGAAGGATCGAAATCTTTGGCTTTGGGATCCGAAGACATGGCTTGGTAGAAAAGCTCAACATCGGCTTGGCGAGCGGCTGGCTGATCGTAGCCTCCACGCCAAAGCCACTCGTGAACAACCCAGCCTTGGATGGTGGGAAGTCCCGTGGCAACAGAGACTTGATCGAAAGTAGTATAGCTATCGCCGACAGCTTCGATAATATTGGGTTGACCAGAAATATTTTGATTCATCCAGTTGATGGCTTCTAAATTGTTGGGGTATTGTTGTTGGAGGAAATTCAGACCATAGAGACCCTGATAATCTTTCATGCCATAGTATGATTTGATTGCAAAATATGGATAAATCATATGCGAAGAGAAGACGAAGACAAAAAGAATTTTGTAGGCAAGACGAAGTGGTCGGCGTTTGAGAAAAGAATCGGCACGATAGAGAGCATAGGCAGAGACTAAGGAATACATAATGAAAGCCTGATAGACAAGCTTGAACATGGTGTTGGCGCGACGATGTTCATAGATATAAATATCCTTAATATAAATTAGCTCGGGGATGATGACTAAAAGTGTGGCAGTGAGGAGTAGAGCGAAGGCAAAAATGTCGGTGGAGGCTAATTGTTTGCGAGTAAACAGGCGAAAAATTGAGCGGATAAAAAGAGGAAGAGCCATGAACCAAAAACCACCATAGAGGACAGCTAGTTGATAGAAAGGTGAATGACCATCGGAGACCCTAATACCTTCGGCCATGGGAGTGAAATGAAGTGAGAAAGGAAGAGAAAAGACATACCAGAACAGGACTATGAGCAGACCACTAATGAGAGTTTTAATAACGGAATAAATAAAGCCCTGATTTTGATAATAATAAACAAGGCTAATAATGCCATAGAGCAGACCGTAGACGGCAAAATCCCAGGCGTTGGTCATGTAGGCGACGGAAAGGAAGAAGCCAAAAGGAAGGATCAATTTCCAATCCGGAGATGAAGATTTTGAGGATGATTTGATGACATAAAAATGATTGATGAGGAAAGCTACAAGAAAAAGAACGAGGGGGATGTCGTTCATGTGACCATGAAGATCGGCAACTACAAAACTATAGAGGGGAAATTCGTGAATGGTTTTATCGTTAACATCGGGGTCGAAACCAATGAAGCGAGTGGCGTCGGGATACCAATAGGAAGCAGCAGCATCGGAAATGGCCTGGCGAGAGAGACTAAGGTGGCCTTGTTGTTCGATGATATTTTTAGTGATTTTATAAACAGTGTGCATGTTGCCACCAAAAGTTAAAAGTAGGGCTGAAACTAAGCCAACAATAATCATTGATTTGGCATAGTTTTTGATTTTTTTGGAAGTGGCGTGGAGATGAACTAGATTGGAGGAAATGGAAAAGCCAGAAACGAAGGTTAGAGCGGCCACGGTGGCAATAGAAAGATTGTAGGTGATATAGGAAGGAATGGAAGACAGTTTGGTGAGTAGAGCAAAAATTAGATGACCAAAGTAATAATAATTGATGTAATCGTTGGCAAACCACATATCCTTGGGCGGGAAATAGGTGGTGCGAAGGGCAGAATTAATGAATCCCCAATCCATGAATTTTTCTAAGCCTTCAATGTCGGGAGAGAAAGAACGAACATAGGACCAAGCAAGAAGAATTAGGAAGAATAGGAGTTCTTCAAAAATAAAGATTTTGTATTTTTGAGAAATTATTTGTTTGAAAATTTGAAAAGCTGAAGCTTTGGAAAGTAAATAGACATCGACGATAAGAAGAAGTATGGCGGTAAAGATAATAGTCTGATTGCTAAAGCTAAGGAGTTTGAAAACACCATAGATAAAGGTGAGATAGGTAATGACAACTAGGGAAAGAATTTTGGAAAAGATGTAACCTCGATCCCAAAAATTTCGGAAAAGAGAAACAATGATAGGTAAACTAAGAGATCCGAGAAAGAAAATTACAAGCCACCACCAAAAAATATTATTGAAGTCTGAAATCATATTAATTGATAAAGAAAACTAAATTAAAAAGTGATTGAACTAGTAAGTTTAAAGCATCGGGCATGTTTATCCAAAAGACGGACAACCATACCAATACGCCTATGATAACACCGCCAAGTAGATCGATGGGATAATGAAATCCGGAAAGGACTCTAAAGAGCAATAAGGGGATGGTAATAAGGCAAAAAAGAAGAGGGCTAAAAACGGCAAATTGAATAATAAGGAGAAAAAAGAAAGTGGCTTTAATGGTGTGACCAGAGGGGAAAGAACCGACTTGGTACCAGCGATTAACCAAACCCTTGGGAGCTGTTGATAGATACTCGAACATGGGTCGGCCCCAAGTTTTTTTGGATTTGATGTAGCGTTCTAAAATTTCGGAAATAATGGTGGCAAAAAGAAGAAGCCAAAAAGTGTTGGGGTTTTGCCTAACAAGAAGATAGGAAAGGTAAAGGAAAAAGAGCCAAATTAGATAGTTGAGGACAACTAAAATAAAATGGCCAAAAGAAGAGGCAAGGAAAAGATTAATTAGTTTGATTTTCGGCTGCCAAAATAATGGTGAATTTCGAGTCATTGGCTAATTATCTAATTTAATTGCTATATGGTAAAGTAGTTTGTGAAGAAGAAAAGACTTTTGATAGGCTTGACTTACTACTTACCCAACATTTCCGGATTGACATTGTATGCAAAGAATTTGGCCGACAGATTGAATAAAAATGGATACGAGCTGACAGTGCTGACATCGAATAATGGTCAGCAAAAAGGCGAAGAAGTGATAGATGGAATTAGGGTGGTGAGAATAAGTGGATTTGGACTGGGAAAGGGATTTGTAATGCCGGGGATAATAACAAAAAGCTTTGAATTGGTGCGACAAAATGATGTGGTTAACTATCATTTACCATCGATTGAATCGGTAATGGCGGCGCTGTGGTGCAAAATATTGGGGAAAAAGTTTGTAGTTACATACCATTGTTCGTTTGATTCGGGGAGCTGGGTGCTAAATAAAATTATTGGAATAATAGAGAGTATTAGCTGTGCTTTGGCTGATAAAATTGTGGTGAATTCGATTGATTATTTGAATGGATATAAGTTGCTTGAGAATTTTAGAGATAAGGTGGTGGAAATTTATCCGCCAATAGAAAAGGGCAAGGTGAAGATGGAAAAGAAGAATGAAGAAAAAGTGATAGGATTTTTGGGTAGATTATCCAAAGAGAAGAATTTGGAAGTATTATTTGAAGCAATCCCCTATTTGAAAAATGAATATGGTTTGAATTTTAAGATTCTTTTGGCTGGTTCAAGAAAAGCTTTGGGCGAAGAAGAATATGGAAGAAAGATTGAGAATTTGGTAGAGGCCAACGGAGATGTAGTGAAGGATTTGGGCAAGGTGGAGAAAATTGAAGATTTTTATTCGAGAATTGATTGCTTGGTGCTACCAAGCAATAATAGGCTGGAATCTTTTGGAATGGTGTCGGCGGAAGCGATAAATGTAGGAGTGCCAGTGGTGGTGTCGAATACCCCTGGGGCAAGAGTGCCAGTAGTGGTTTCAAAAGCTGGATTACTTTTCGATCCAAAGAGTGCGAAAGATTTGGCGAAGAAAATAATAGAAGTTTTAGAAAACAAAAACAAATATAAGGCAGGCAGGGAAATGTTTGAGATTAGTGATACTATTATGAAATATGAGCAAATTCTTGGATAGAGTAATTAATGAATTTTTGGAAACAGAACCGCCGCATTTGGCATTGGTAAGAGCGGCGGAGGCAGTGTTCTATAAAAAATATTTACCATTTAAGGGTAGGATTCTTGATGTGGGGTGTGGAGATGGATTTTTTGCTTGGTCGGTGTACGAAAGACAGAAAATAGATAATGGGGTGGATGTGGAAGGATCGCTGTGGAGAGAAGCGGCATTGCGGGGCAATTATGGAGAAGTGGTTTGCTATGATGGTGGGACTTTGCCTTTTGACAAGGAAAGATTTGAGACGGTGGTGTCCAATTGTGTACTGGAGCATATTCCGAATATTGAAAAGACTATTTCTGAGATGGCTCGGGTGTGCAAGAAGGGAGGGAAAATATTGGTGACAGTGGTGACGGATAAATTTGGAGACAATTTGCTGGGGACAAAAATATTGGGTAAGAGTTATAAAAAGTGGTTTAATAAAAAATCCATTCATGTGTCGGCATTATCGGAAAAAGAATGGCTGGAATTATTTGAAAAAAATGGGTTGAAGCTAGTGGAAAAACAAAGTTATTTGGATACAAATGTGTTGACCATGTGGCACGATGTGAGCCATTATTGGGGAGTAATAAATTTAGTGACTAGGAAATTGCTGGGTAAATGGGTGTGGGGGCCGAGCAAAGTATCCAACTTATTGTGGAAAAAAAGTTTTGAAAAAGTTAAAAAAATGAAGCAGACTAAGGTTGAATCGCCGTATTTGTTTCTTGCCTGGCAAAAATAAGAACTTGGGGGTGATCGTAGACAGTAAAACTTTCATCGGCGGTGTCGTCGCGAAAATATAGTCCTGGAGTGCTACAGTAGGGGTCGACTTCAAACCAATTATTTATTTGAGCTGCAGGGTAGTCGGTGGGGCCGAGGTAGATGCATTTATTTAAGAAAGAAAGAGGAAAGCCAGGATAAGATACGAATTTGGCAACAGGAACAAAGCCAAGTTTTTGGGCAAATAAATTTTGATAATAAAGAGTGGTTTGGGGATAGAGAGCTGGGACTTTGGGAATGGAAGCCCAAAGACGATTGGAAGACATAATAATAAAGTCGGCTTGTTGAAGAATAGGGTTGATAAGCGACCATTTTTCGGCTGATTCGGGATCGTAGAAAGGTATCATTTGGCTTTGGTAGATGTAGGGATCGTGACCATCCAAATAAAGTGGAAGGGGGTCGTCCCAATATTCATTGGTAAGATTGGAACCGGCAGGTAGATTTTGATAAATCCAAGAAGAGGCTTGGATGCGGGTTTGAGTTCGGGAATAAATAGAAATGAAAGCCAGGCCCCAAAGCAGATGGAGAATAAGAAAAGGATAAATTAGAAAAGAGGTTTTGAACTTGCGAAGAAGCCATAAAAAGAAAAAGAAGATGAAAGGATAGATGGGCAGGAAATATCTCATGGCATAGGTGAAACGAGTGCCTTGATATATAAATAAAATTAGAACCCAAAGTAAGGCAATTAAATAGACAAATTCCTTTTGACCTAGCTTGATGGTTTTTATGCGATGTTGACTAATTAGTTTGAAGAGGTAGATAATGGCCAACAAAAAGAAAGGGAGGCCGATGCCCCAAAAAAGAATATTGGTAAAAGGAAAAATTAGTTTGGTTTTGCTAAGCCATTGGACGGAGGGCGGGAAATAAGAATTGGGTTCGGATTGCTCTGCTAAAGTCTTGAGATTGTCGATGAAGACAGGATTGAGGTTGAAAATACCAGTGAAAGCGTAGGGCTGAAAAATACGAAAGATTAAAAGAAAAACAAAACCAAAAATTAAGGAACTCTGAATTAATTTAGGAAAAGATAGTTGCTTTTTGCTAAAAGAAGAAGCCAGAATTAAAAATCCTAAAAACGGGAGGAATAAAAGAGCGGTGATTTTGGAGGAAAGACTGAGCCCCAAAAAAACAGCAGAGAGTATGAGGTGGGATTTTTTCTGATGGTAAAAATAAAAAACCATAAAAACAAAGGAGAGAAAGAGAAAAGAGGAAAGAAAGGTGTCGACGGCATAGTAGTGGGAGAGTTGAAGTGGTAGTGGTGAAAAGGCATACAGAAAGGAAGGGACAAGACTAAGATAGCTTGATGTAGTCAGAATCTTTTTGGCAAGAATAAAAAGAGCAACAATGACAATAAAGTCGGCAAAAGCGGAGAGAATTCGGCCGACTAAATATATTTGATCGTAGGAAGTTTGGTTGGTAATTTCTCCGATAGTTCGGGTAAGAATTAGAGGAAAAGTACCATAGACAAAAAATTTATAAGATTCGTAGTTGGTAGGATTGAGAGGAGACTTATCGGTGTTGAAGTATTGAGAAATTGAATTGGGAAGACTAATGTCGGTGGTGACCATGGTGAGGAAACGTTCGTCGGGGTGAAGGTGAGTATGCTGATCCCATTCGTATTGGTAGAAACGCAAGAGTAGGCCCGAAAGAGCAATAAGAAGGAAGAGAATTTTGATAATAAGCTTTTTCTCTATTTTGGGCATAATTAATATTAAAGCACTAAAGCAATCTTATGTCAGTCCTGGTTGTTGAAAGAGAGGATAGAATAAATTTGGTCTTGAGTAAGATGCTTTTGATTTTGGAAAAGTCGGATGGTAGGTTGGTCGAAGACGGAAAATGTTTCTTCGGCAGATTCGGGATTTAGTACGGTGTAGTTGTTGTCCATGAAACTAGCGATTGGAGAAAAGCCTAGTTGACCAAAGAAAAGATTGTCGTAATAAGACTGGCTGACAGGAAATTGATAGTTGGATTGATTTTTGAAAATACGACGGGAAGGAATGAGAATGTAGTCGGAATCGGCAATGGCTTGAACCAGAGCCGAAGAAAGTTCTGGGTTGGAATCGAGATTGTAGAAATCAAAATTGATGACATGATATTGAGAAGAGTCGAGAGGTAGGTCGATAACATTGCCAGCTTCGGAGAGAATGACAGATTCAGCTGGAATATTTTCAACAAACCAATTGGAAAATTGTTGACGAATATCCAGAGTAAGATAGGTTTTGAGGAATAGAAGTCCGGGAATAATGGAGAGAAAAATTAGGGGGATAGAAAATATTTTAGATTTGATGGCTGAAATTAGTCGAGCTGAAAGCAGAGGAATAATAAAGAAAATTGGACTCATGAAGCGGAACCATTTGACGTAGAGTTGACCAAAGTAGAGGAAATAAATAAAACTTGGGATGAGAATGAGACTCCAATTGAGGGATGTTTGCTTTTTTTGACCAAAGAATCTGAGGCAAAAAAGAATAGCTCCAGAAATGGAAAGAATGTACATGAAAATGCCAGATGAATAGGGAAAGACTTTTGATAATTGGAAAAGGTAAGGAGTGGAATTGAGAAATTGGTTGGTATAAAAAACGAGGAGTTTGCCAGTGGCAACCCCAGTTTCGTAGTTCATTGAGGAATAGAAATCAGAGAAATTAATTAAATTGTAGGGTGAAGAAATAGCAGTAAAGACGGCGAGAAAGAGAATGAAAAAAATGAAAGAAAAAATAATTTTAAAACTTGGTTTGGCAATAAATCGATAGAGGAGGGAAAGAAGGATGGGGCCGACAAAAATTAGAGCCGAAAGCTTGGTGCCAAGACCAATTCCGGAGATAATTGAAGACAGTAGGAGAGTACTAAATTTTGGGTGTTTGACATAGTTAATAGAGAGGAGGATGTTGGCTAGAAAAATTAGAATCAGAAGACTTTCGGTGGTACCAAAATGAGAAAGTTGGATGAGGCCTGGAGAAAAAATAAAAAGGATAATGACATAAAAAGGAAATTTTTTGTCCAAGCTTAAATGGCGAGAAATTAAGAATAGTAAATAAACACTAAAAACGGAAAAGATGGCGGAGAAAAAACGAAGGGTGAAGATAGCTTGGGTAAAAGAAACTGAAGTGTAGGGAAGCTGGTGGGCAACGAAACGAATAAAGACGGCCGTGAAATAGGCTAAATAAAGAGGAAATTGACCATAGGCATAAAAATGCGGATCGAGATCGTTGAGTCTTAGCTGGGTAATGGCGGTGGCCATATTATTCTCATCAGGGTGGAAGAAAAAGCCGTCGCCCCAGTCGAGTTTGATAAAGCGAGTAAAAATGGCGATAAAAAGCAGAAGGATCAATAGAATGCGAGATTTCTTAGAGGACATAGATAATTGTCAACATCATAAGACCCCAAACTAAAACAGATGCCAAAAGAGGAATGTCGGTGGTAATAACTTTTTCGGGACGCTCCCCTTCTTGGAGTTCGAAGATGATTTGACCATAGCGCATGATGCCAAAAATGACAGGAAGAAGGGTGACCATGTACCATTTTCGATTGATAGCTCCGGGGAAATTTTCAAGCAAGAAGTTGTGAAAAATACCATTGAAGCTAACAGCCTCCTCAAAAAAGGTAAAAAGAGCATAAGTAATTAGAGTAGAGACGGCAAAAATTGAGGTGTAAAAGCTAAGAAGCCCTTTGCCGTAGCCGACCAAAGCAGATCTGGTTTTGGTACCAGTGTTGACTAGTTCAGAGCGCCTCTTACCACTAGCAATAAAGAGTGATAAGAAAATAACGGTGAGCATAATCCAGACAGGAAGATGATACTCGGTGGCAATTTCACCAGCATAGGCCCGAAGAATGAAAAAGAGAGCGATGCCAATAATGTCGAAGACGGCTTTTTTCTTGAGGACAAAAGTGTAAGTATATTGAAGAGAAATGAAGAATAGAGAGATGGCAAAAAAGCCGGTGCCAAGAGTAATAGCTAAGCTAAGACCAATGATTAATAAGAAGAAAGAGAGGTTGACAGCTAAGTTTTGGGAAATGTCGCCGCGGGCAATAGGACGATTTTTCTTTTGAGGATGGAGACGATCTTTGGGAGCGTCGATGGAATCGTTGATGAGATATGAGGAGGAAGATAGGAGGGAAAAAACGATAAAGGCAATAGTGCTTTGGCGAAAGACTTCCGGGTCGAGAAGGACACCATTGAGGAGAGCGGCGGCATAGAGACTAAGGTTTTTAATCCACTGGGTGGGACGTAGAGCTTCGATAATAGCCTTAACTTTGGTTGTATTTTGCCTTTCCGTATTCACACTATAATAATACCAGAATTCCGAGCAAAGTGACGATGGTACCGACTATGGTGATACCTTTGATTGGGAAGTCGATTCCGGCGGAAGGTAGGGTGATTCTTGTAGGACTTGGGCCTTGGGCGATTGGAGCAGTACAACAATTGGTGTAATTTGGAGTATCGATACAGGTGGATACATACTCAGGTTGAGAGCAGTAAGCAATGCCGTTGTTGGCAGTGACACAGGTAAGACCAGAAGCACATGGAGTAGTATCGCTACACGGAGACTGAGCACAAGTTAGAGCAACTGGTTTGGGTGTGTTGGTAGGAGTGTTGGTAGGTTTAAGAGTACCAGTGGGTGTCTGAGTGGGAGTGAGAGTTTTGGTAGGAGTAGGAGTTCGAGTTGGAGTAGGAGTCTTGGTGGGGGTAAGAGTTGGAGTAAGAGTACCAGTGGGAGTCATGGTTGGAGTGGGGGTGCGGGTAGGAGTGGGGGTGCGAGTTGGAGTTTGAGTAGGAGTTACGGTTCTGGTTGGAGTAGGAGTCCTTGTAGGAGTTGGGGTACGGGTAGGCGTAACAGTTTTGGTAGGCGTAGAGGTGGGAGTTGAAGTACTCTTGGTTTCCGGAGGAGTAGTGGTGCAATCGCTACATTCACTGATACTACAGGTACCATTGCCAATGTCGAGTTGTTGGGTGCCACAAGTGGACATAACAGAATCCAAACAGGCAGTTGTAGTCCTGACAAAAGACTTAACTAAATTATCCTGACAGCCATCTTTGGTGCAGCGGCCATCACATTTGTAGAGATTAGCATCGAAGGGGACGCCATTGGTGGAAACTAAGCAGCGACCTCGAGCAATGACACCAACAGGACAACCGGCGAGTGTGTCGATTTTTGCATCGGGTTCGGCTTCTTGAGGACAGGCATTGGTGTCAAAAGTGGTACATTGCCAGACGGACCTTTTACAAGTAGTACTTAAGTCGATACAAGTACAAGAATAGCCATTTCTTTTACCATCATAATTTTCCTGACATTCGTGAGCCCCGGGGGTACAGCCATCGTTGGGACCATCAGAGCTAGGACAATTTTCAGTAGGACGATATGTGCCACCAGTTGGAGTAGGGGTAACTTTTTCTCCATCCTCTGGACAATCTTTGGTACCCATACAAATAATGGATCCAGAACCATCGCTACAGGTGTGACTAAAATATCCTTCTTGGCGACAGTGATTGAAATCTTTGGCATCATTGTAACAACTACAGGTTCCAGTACTTGCGGCGCGATCGCGAATATCCTGATTGGTTTGAACGAGATAAATGGAAGCAACCAAAGAAAGCGAAATCAAGACAACAGAGAGGATGGAATAGATGTATCTTGATATTAGTTTTTTCATTTTTGGTCGAAGAACTATTTAAAGTTATCTGATTTTTTTATTAATTGCAATGAAATAATTATGGATAATAAAGAGAAAGCAATTATTAAGGCTGTAAAAGTGCCAGTGCCGGGAGTGGGAAGACCAGATTCGGTACTAGGTTTTTGGGTTCGAATGATGGTTGGAGTTGAAGTAGGAGGAGCGGAAGTAGGAATTAATGTGGGGGTGCTTAGGGCTTGAGATGGAAGCGAGGTAGGAATGAGAGTTGAGGTAGGGATTTGGGTTGGAGTAGTACCAAGACCAACGGAACTGGAGGCTTCGAATGCTAATCCAGAACCAGTTTCGAT
>QKGR01000026.1 GCA_003250375.1 Candidatus Shapirobacteria bacterium
GTTACTTTACTTAATAATGATGGAGAAGTAGAAAAACAAAGCAGACCATTTGTGGCACAGACAGTGGAGGTGGAAAATCCAGAAGATGTGTTGTCCAGAAAGATAAGTGTACTGGAAGAAGAGGCCAAAAAAGAGATTGATGAACACGAAAAAGTACTTGCAAAGGAAGAGGAGGAAAAGAAAAAAATGGAGGAAGAAAAAATGAAGATGAATAAGCAATTTGGAGGAGAATTGCCTAAATACCAAGATTTGTTCAAATCATTTGGAAGTCAAAATAGCGGTGGAAGTGGTAGTGGAAAACTACCTCCCCTACCACCATTACCTCCATTACCAAAATATGACAACAAACAAAGTTTGCCTGTGACTAAAGATAATACACCTAATGATGGGGCAGTAAAGAAAACGAGCGAGGTGATTAATAAAACAATAATGACTGATGTTGTTTCTAGTGGAGCAACGCCAGTGCCAAACGAAGTAAAGAGCGTGACTGATACTAAAGAATTACCAATAAAAGATGAGAAAGCAAAAGCAGAAATTAAGGTAGAAGTACAACAAAAAGATGGAAATACGGCTGGTAATGATATTGATAAGAAATACGACGACTTGTTTGGAAATGGGATAGTGTAAGCAAAATTTTGACGTATTGCTGATATAATTCATGGAGAATGGCACAAGGAAATATTGGACAAAATAATGTAGCTGGAGTGCTAAGGGAAGTTAAGGAGCTGCGTGATAAAACTAAGACTTTTGATGGACTGAGTGAAGAAAGTAAATTGGTGATCGAAAAGTATGGAGCGGAAATTAATAGTAATGAAAGTTTGAATGAACTAATTACCTTTATTGATGTAGAACTGATTATTGAAAAGGATTTGTCGATTGAAGGATTGCTTGATAAGATCGATGAAAACAGATTATTAGATGATGATTCTGAAGATGATGGTGATTGGAATAAGGGAATTCCTGAAGAGAAAGAAGAAGATAATGAAGATGATCGGAACAACGGAATTCCTGACGAAGAAGAAAGCGTCCCAAGTTCGGAGATAGAATTGGAAAGTAAGGTGCCGGATAGGATTTTGATGGAGGAATTGCTAAGAGAGTTGGATGAGCATGAAAAGAGTAAAGATAAGAGTAAATTATTGGAAAGTGCAAAAAAACTAGCAGAAAAGAAAGGTTATGCGAAAATTCGAGACCAAGTTGAAAGACTAATTGAGAAAAAAGTTGAATTGGAAGGAAAGATTGAAAGTGAACTTAGCACTAAGCAAATTAGCAGTGAAGAAAAAGAGATAGTAAGTGAAAGACTAAGCGAGGCGGTGGCCATAAGTTCAATAGCAATGGAGAACGAGAAGGCTGATAGTGCTGAAATTGCAAAAGTAGAAGAAGAAATTATTAAGAATGTCGATAAATTGCTAGTAAACGAAGATACAGAGTTGTATAAGGCCGGAAGAGTAGTAGAAAATATTATTGATAAGGTAAATATTGAGGAAAGTAAAAAAGAACTATTGGTTGAAAGTATAAGAGATGAATTAAGTGAAATTAGTGTGGAGAGAATAGCTTCCAAAGAAGCAGAAGAAATAATTCAGAGTTTTGAAGAGTTGAATATTGCTAAAGAGACAAAGGTAAAAATTAGGGAAAGAATCGAAGAAAGGATTGTGGAGGTATATAGGGGTAACTTAATTGCAGTAGAATCGAGCCGAGTAGACAGGAGTTCGGGACAAAGTAATACAGTGAGAATTGAAGATGAAATTAGACAAATAATAGAAGAAAGTAATACTTTGGGGGATGCAAAACAAATATCGAAGGATATTACACAAAGAATTGAGGTAGCACTTAAGGAACCAAGAACAATTACAGATAATAGCGGACAAACAGTAGTATTACCTAGTTTGAATGATGAAATTAAAGTTAATACTCAAGAAAAAGCAGAGATTGTAGGTGGTTTTAGAAAAAATCTGATTGTAAGAGAATCGGTTGAAGTAGCATTGGAGGCTTGGAATAGGGGTGAAATTAGTGTTGAGGAAGTTGATGGAGCGTATGAGTCGGCAAGAATTGCAGCAAGAACGGCGTATCCAGATGGTGATTTTGTAAGAAACGAGAATAAAATTGAGGAAAAAAATGAGAAAGGAAAGGAATTTTCGAAAATAATTAGTGGAATGGTGAGGAGTGAAACTCCAATTGAGGAACAAGTAAAAGAAGCAAGAGCAGCAATAAATAAAACAGGCAAGATTTACAATAAACTTCCAATTGAAGTAAAAGCGTTGGATAAGATCAGTTCAGAACTGGAAAAGAATAAGCCACTGGCAGAATTTTTTGAAAGGGTACGAAAGTTTACGGTGGCAAAAAGAAAAGCCGAGGAAAGGGTGTGGAGAGTAGCCAGCGATGTGGGTAGGTCGGTGGCAAAAAGCTTGGGAGTAAATATTACTTCGGAAACAATAAACAATATGGCTTTTATTGCCAGTGGTGGTTTGACGAGTCAGGCAATGTGGGCAATTGGACACCAGATTATGTCGGGAGCTTTGCCGGCAACACTCGAAGGTATTGGAGCAGTATACACGAGTGGTGGATTTATGGCTGGGGCAACCCAAGCTTTTGAGTCCTTAGGATTGTTAAACACACAGGGTGGAGTGGCAGCTTTGTCGTGGCTGGGGAAAGCAAGTGCAAACTTGAATAGCGTAGGAGCTAGAATTGCAGCAAGAAGCCCTGGTTTGGCAAAATTTGGATCGACAATTTCTAAACCGGTAGTAAATGGTTTGGGAAAAGGAATAAGTTCGGCGGCAAGATGGGCTAGTAGAGTAATACCAGCAGTGGCGAGTAAAATTGCTGCAATTGGGGGGAGCTTGGCACAGGCTTTGGTAGCATTACCAGAGCTAATTGGAGGAGCAATAGCAGCAATAATTCCGATTATTGCAATTGTTGTTGTGGCGGTAATTGTGGGAATATTTGTAATTGCACTGATAAATGGGATGCAAACAGCTTCGGTAGTACCACCACCAACGGAAAATGTGAGTTGTGTACTTCTTGAAGATACAAAAGAAAATCAAGAAAGTGGACAGATTAACTGTAATCAGAGTTTGGATGAAAAGAATGTGCCTGGAGTAGATAGAGATAATTTCTTTAGAATGGCAGATCAGTGGAGAGGTGGAACAAATTATGCGAGAGAATGCTATAACGACGTGGTATGTAGAGCGAGATCGGTAGGTGTGGATGAAGCTTTTGCTTTGTGGGTGTGGTTGCATGAATCGGGAGCAAGTAATTATTCAATTAATGAGGTGGAAGATTTTGGAATACATGGACAGGCTGAAGTGCCAGTGAAGAATTTTGATAAACAAATTGATTACTTTTTAAGGTTGAGCCATACCAATGCTTGTCCAAATCTTGATTTTTGGCTGGGATGGTCGACTAAATACTTAACAGGTGGGTGTGATCCTGACAAATTAGTAGGAGTGAACACAGGTAGGACATATTTGGCGGCATTACAGCAACAATATAATTGGATTACTTCAAAACCATTGCCGGCGCAAATTAAGAAAAATGGGACAGGAGAATCATGTGGATCGGGAGCTGATTATTCTGATGATAATACAAGTTATACCTATGTGGATGAAAACGGAGCAACTTGGCTTTGTAAGAATGAACCTGGATTATCAGCTCCGGGAGGACCAATTGTAGTACCTGATTTTCCTGACTGGGATCCAAACACACCCGTACCGGAAGGTTGTCCTAATAGATTACCAGTAAGCGGCGGACGTTATACGCAGGGACCTAATGCACCAAATTGTTCTCATCAAAGCATGTCTTCGCCGGCAATCGATATTGGAATAGGAGGAGGAAGTCCAATTTATGCGACACATACAGGAGTGGTGTCGTATGGAGCAGATAATATTTATGGTTATTATATTGATGTACATGGAACTTGTAATGGTACACCTTTCTTTACAAGATATGCTCATATGCCAGCAAATGGATACATGGTTGAGAACGGAGCGACAGTACAAGCAGGAGAAAGGATTGGAACGGTTGACAACACAGGGAGTTCAACAGGAAATCATATTCATTATCATATTAATGGTTTGGATAAAAGTTTATTTGGACAATATCTGGGAATAACACCAGCAAAACTAACACAACTATGGGGGTGCTGTGGAAGTCAAAATGGAAAAATATGTCCAAGCATATAAAGCTTAGTTTAAAATTAAATTATGAATAAGAAAAAAATTTTGATGGGAGTGGCAAGTGTGGGAATGGTAGGATTTTTGGTTTGGAACTTGTTTGGTAAAAAAACAAATCAAAATGGAGATATAGGAATTGATATACAGGCACCGGTTGAAGTAGTACCTATGGAAAGAGCAGCTAGGATTAGTTGGCAAATAAGTGGAGATAATTTGCCTAAAACAGCGAATATTTATATTGGAGAAACTGGAAATGGAGAAAACTTAGATAGATTGCTGAGCGAAGTGGGACTAAGTAGAAGTGAAGTAATTTCGGATGATCCACAAACTATTTTTTTGGGCAACAGTGCGACAAGAAAGAATGTATACATGTCTAAAAGTAATGGGAAGATAGGATTTAGTTTGGATATTTATTCGAGTGAGGATATACCTAAAGGAAACTTATTGAACGAAACAGAGGCGGAAGAAAAATTAGTGGACTTGATTAAAAGAATTGAAAATAATGATAAATTGGGGATAAAAATTAATTCGATAAAGTATAAAAAGGTACTTTTCCCAAGATGGGTAGAATCGACGAAGTCTGAGGCTGATGCGGTTGAGATCAGTGCCTCATGGACAATTGAGGGAATAGAAGTAAAAACATTTTATGATTCCCCTATTTTGGCTGTGTTTGGAAGAGGGGGAACAATAATTAAGCTGGAATATGTACCATTGGCAAAAGTTAATGAAAAGAAAGAAGTAAATTTGTTGAGTCTGACTGAAATACAAACTTTGAGTGAAGATAATTTTGGAATATGGAAAAAGGAAGGAAACACAAGTTATAGTTTGAGTGAAGATAAAGAAATTGTGGGACAAATAGTGGTAAGATCGATTGAATTGATTTATGTACAAGGAGATAGAAGTGAAAAGATTTGGCCTTATTATTTGATTGAAGGTAATAGTATTAGTAAAAATAATGGGCCAATTAAGGTGTATTTGATGGTTCGAGCAACAAAATAATATGGAAAAAAGAGGTTTTTGGCAAAGATATGGATTGGTTTTAGTTTTGGGAATAGTGGCGGTGTTGATGGTGGCAATTAAGATTAGATATAGCAAGGTGGAATGGGTAGTAGAAAACGAGAATGCGACAGTAATTTTGACACCAACAGAGATACCTAAACCAACAGAAAGAGTACTACAGAATATGGACTATCCTTTGTGGCAAGAGTTGCCGTATAAGGGAGAGGGGTTTGTGATTGATAGATATATTAATGAAAGTACGGTGGTGGTAATACCAAAGGGCTTGGATAAGAAGATTGTGGAGAAAGAGGTATGGAATTGGTTTGAAGAGAATAATGTGGCTACAGAGGAAATGAAGATATCCTGGGAGTGAAATAAATTTGATTCTTGAAGGGCGATTCGTGAGCTTTGAAGGGCGGGTGCAAGACCCGCCCGTACAGTACATATTATGTTTGTAATTTGTTAAATTTAATTATGAAGAAATTATTAATAATAGCTTTGGTAGTAGTTAGTGGTTTGGGATTGGGAGGTTGTACTAGCAGCGAGCCAAGCGAAAATAAAAGTACGGGAGTAGTGGAAATTAAGGGAACTTTGACGACAAAAATGGGAGATGAATATTTACTTAATACTGAAAGTGGAATAATAAACATAACAAGCAATATAGTGAATTTAGACAAAGAAATCGGGAAAGAGATTAAGGTAAAAGGAATGTACAGCGGGTCGACCTTGTATGTGGATGAGATTGAATAAGTTTGTCAGTTGGTCAGTTTTTCAGATTGTCAGAATAAGAAATGAGTTTAGTCCTGGAGACGGACAGGCATGATGACGTGGGTATAGGAAGGATCGTGGGAATCATGGAAAAGACCAGGGCTAAGTGATTCATTGAGTTCGATAGTGATTTGATCGCCTTTGACGGAAGCAATGTAGTCGGAAATAAATTTGTAGTTGAAAGCAATTTCGAGAGGGTTACCTTCGATTTTAGCTTCGACTTGAGCTTTGTTGTGGCCTAATTGAGGCGCGTTGGCAGTAATTTCGACAGAATCGGATTTGAGACTAAAGCGGATAACATTGGCGGATTCACGAGCAAAAACAGAAGCAATTTTAATGGCTTGAGAAAACTCTTCCTTGTCGAGAGTGATTTTGGTAGCCGAAGTTTTGGGAATAATACGATTGTAGTCGGGAAATTCCCCTTCGACGAGACGAGAGACAATTTCGAGATCGTCGTAAACAAAAACAACTTGATGCTGATCTTGAGTGAGACCAATTTTGATGGAAGAGACGTTTTTGGAAAGTCGAACAACTTCGGAAAGGGCTTTGGCGGGAATTAGATAGACAGCTTCTGATTGATCCTGATGAATTTGGATTGGATTGACTAATTTGATTTCTTTGAGAGAGAGGCGAAAACCATCGGTGGCAGCCATAGTGAAGGTGTCTTTGGTAAAGCGCCAATAGACGGCAGTGAGAACAGGACGAGTGTCATCGGCAGCGGCAGAAAAAACTGTTTGAGAAACAGATTGGGAGAGAAGTGAGTAATCGAGTTCGAAGGAGGTGGAAGGATCGAGGGAAGGGATTTGGGGAAAATCGGAAGGAGACATGGTGGCAAAAGATGATTCAGCTTTGGAAGAATTGACAGTAAGAAGGGAGGAATCGTTGAGTGAGAGAGAGATTTTGCCTGTGGGAAGATAGGAGACAAATTCTGTGATTTCTTTGGATGGTACGGTAATACTCCCCTGCTTGTCGATTTGGGCTGAGAGCCAATAATTGATTCCCATTTCGAGATTGGTGGCAGAAAGTTTGAGACGAGCAGCATCGGTGGAGATAAGAATATTGCCAAGAATGGGTAGTTGAGATTTGCCAGTACAAAAGCGAGAGACATGAGTGAGGGCGGTGTTGAGACTTTCCTGAAGAAGCGATACTTGCATGGTTGATGTTAACAATTTAATAAATACGAGTAAACGAGATTTTGTAATGACAATTAAATAAGTGAAGAGAATGTGAGGTTATTTAAGTTGGTCAGTTAGTCAGTTGATCGGTTGGTCAGATTATTGGATGTCGAAAAGAAATTAAGAGATATTGAATAATGAGAATTAACAAAATGTGTATAAGTTTTTGGTTTTTGAAATTTTGAAAATATCTTATTTACAAAATAGAAGCAGTATTATTAGGGGCGGTGGATATGTTGAGAAGAGAGGTTTTGGGTGGGAAATTGTAGATAAGATAGGGATAATGGATAAAAAAGTAGTGGTTGAAAAGTGAAAAATGATGGAAAGTGATACGGAAAAGATAGTGTTTGTCTTATAAGTTTGACTGGGGTTGGGGTTTGTTTCGGGGGAAAAAGAACAACAGTAATGTGGATAAAGTTGTGGATAAGTGAGAAGAAATGTGGATAAGCTTGAATTGAGGGCGGGCACGCCGGTCTACTAGTACACAATTTGATTAAAACTGGGACTTAATATTGTTGATAAGAGTACGAATTTGGGGATTTGTGGATAAGTCGTTGTGGATTTTGTCGCGGGCATGCATGATGCTGGTGTGATCGCGACCACCAAGGAGACGACCGACTTCTTCGAGAGGGAGATTGATTTCGGTTAAAAGTAGATAAGCGGTGACATGGCGAGCACTAACTAATTCTTTTTTACGGCTTTTGCCACATAAATCCCCTGTTTTGATGTCGAAATGTTTGGCACAAACGGAAATAATATGGCGAGGAGTGAGTTTTGAATCGGAGGCTTGAATTCGAGATTCTGAAGAGTTGGTGGAGAAGTAATTCTTAACGAATTCAGCATCGACCTCCCCTACCCTATTGGCCATGGAGGCGACAGAAACTTCTTGGAGTTTGCCTTCAATGTCGCGAATATTGGAAACAATGTTGTCGGCCATGTATTGGGAGGCTTCAGTGGTGATTCTAATCCCCTTCTCTTCGGCTTTTTGGTTGATAATGGCGACGCGCATTTCGAAATCGGGAAGCTGAATGTCGACAGTGAGACCACCCATAAAACGTGAAACAAGACGGTCTTCGAGAGATTGAATTTCGGAGGGTTTACGATCGGAAGTAAGAACAATTTGCTTACCGGCCATATGAAGAGCATTGAAAGTGTGGAAGAATTCTTCTTGAATATACTCTTTGCCTGCAATGAATTGGATGTCGTCGACAAGAATACAATCGAGATTGCGGTACTTGTCTTTGAATTGATTCATGTTTTTGGCTTTGAGAGCGTTGATAAGGTCGTTGCCGAAGGTTTCGGCGGGAAAATAGCGAATTTTGAGATCGGGATTCTTTTTGAGAAGTTCGTGGCCGATGGCTTGCATAAGATGGGTTTTGCCGACTCCTACCCCACCCCAGATGAAGAATGGATTGTAGAGAAGACCGGGAGTTTTGGTGATACCTTGGGCGGCAGCAAAGGCAAAATTGTTGCTATTGCCAACAACTAGAGTTTCGAAAGTGTATTTTGGATGGAGACCAGCTTTGACAGAAAGATTGAGGGAAGTGTTGGGCTTGGGAATGTCGAAAAGAGGAAGGTTGTTTTTGGGAGTTTTTTTGGATTCTTTGGTAGGAGTTGAATCGTCTTGGGTAGTGGCTTGGAGGATAAAATCGAGAGTAGTGTTTTGTTTGGTTTGACTGTCGAGGGCGGTTTTGAAGAGATGGTAGTAGCGTTTTTTGTTCATGTCGACGAGATAGGCATTGGGACAGGCGATGATAGCTTTGCTATCTTCGAGAGATAAAAGTTGGGTTTTGGCGACGAAGGTTTGAAAAACGGCAGGGGCCAGCAAAGATTTGAGCTCGGCGACAGTATTTTTCCAAAGTGTTTGAGTATCCATGATAATTTATCACCAATTGATGGAGATACTTATTTTATTGTTTAATTCGTAAAACAGGCAGAAAATAAACCAGATTTCGAGGGGTAGGTTTTGGCTTATCCACATGATAATAGAGTAGTTTTCCACAATTGGGAATAGATCAAATGATAATTAGAAATATTAAGGGCGGGCGCAAGACCCGCCCGTACATAATATAGAAGGATGTGATAAAATAGTCGTCATGGATAAAGGTACATATCAACCAAAAACAAAAAAAAGAGGACGAGTTCATGGCTTTCTGAAAAGAATGGCTTCGAAGTCGGGAAGAAACGTTCTAAAAAGAAGAAGGACAGTGGGAAGAAAGAAACTAACAGTGTAAGTGGATTTTTTAAAATATTTAAATAAGGGCGGGTGCAAGACCCGCCCGTACTTTTGGTAAGATAAATTATGTTGAAAAAGATTAATAGATTATCGAGCCAGAAGGACTTTGAGGAACTAAAGAAGGAAGGGAGAAAGGTGTGGACTCCCCTATTTGGATTGGTATATAAAGTTGACGGGGAAAGAAAAGAAGAGAAGAAGGTAGGAATGGTGGTGAGTAAGAAAATAAGTAAAAAAGCAGTGGAAAGAAATAAAATTAGGAGATTGATGGCTGAGGCAATAAGAAATTATTGGGAAG
Organism: Candidatus Shapirobacteria bacterium; assembly: GCA_003250375.1. GTDB lineage: Bacteria > Patescibacteriota > Microgenomatia > UBA12405 > UBA12405 > SZUA-533. The sequence continues at coordinate 9,640 of QKGR01000026.1, forward strand.
AAATACCTGAAGGATTTGTGGGGGTATTGTTGGCGACGAAACAGAGTTTGGGAAAGAAATTTGGTGAAATTGATGAGAAAATGGGAAAGATTGTTAAATTAATAAGATAAAACCCTTTGGTGCTTCGACAAGCTTCAGGGCACACTATAATGAAAAAAATAATTCTATATATTTTGAGATTTTATAAGAGGTATATTTCGAGAGGATATCATTGTAGATTTGTGCCGAGTTGTTCGGAGTATACATATGAGGCAGTGGAGAAATATGGAGTAATGAAAGGGTTGCTAAAAGGTGGGTGGAGAGTGTTGAGATGTAATCCTTGGAGTAAAGGTGGGGTTGATCTGGTAGAATAGTTGGAGTTATGGACATATTAATAATACCTTTTGTGAATGCCTTGATGGCATTTTATTATTTGACAGGATCGCTGGGATGGGCGGTAATTATTGTGACAGTACTGGTAAAACTGGTACTTTTCCCACTAGTATTCCCCTCTTTGAAATCGGCAGAAAAAATGAGAGAGATTCAGCCGAAATTAAAAAAACTTCAGGAGAAATATGGGAAAGATAGTAAGGGTCTGGCGAGTGCGCAAATGGATTTGTATAGAAATGAAGGGGTGAACCCGATGTCGGGTTGTTTGCCTCAGTTGTTGCAATTGTTTGTGTTGATTGTGTTTTATCAGGCATTTAATAAGGTGGTAATGTTTGCAATGGATAAGGTAGCCTTGGTGGATATTAATAAGTTGTTGGTGAATGGATTTAAATTAGATGAAGGAATTAAACTGTCGATGGACTTTTTGGGATCGAATTTGTCGTCGACTCCAAGTAGTACTTTTTCGAGTGGAAATTGGGCTGCAATTGTAATTCCATTAATTTTATTGGTAGGTTCGGCATTGGGACAGTATTTGTCGGCTAAGTTGATGATGCCAAATAGTAAAAAGATTGATGAGAATGCCTTTACTAAAGCGACTCCAGATAAGGAAGACGATATGATGGCTATGATGAGAACACAGTCGACTTATATGATGCCCCTGATGACTTTGTTTATTGGTTGGAATTTTAATTTGGGAATTTTGCTGTATTGGTTTATTAATTCCTTTTTTGCATACGGACAACAATTGGTGGTGAATGAATTGGTGAAGAGGAATAAGAAAAAATAGAAGATTAAGCACAGAGAATAAGCGTTATTTTGTTTGGAGTTTTATGATAGAATAGTGACCATGGATAACAAAGAAAGAAATGAACAAATTATGGCAATTACAATGGAGTTACTGGAGTTCCTGAACCAGGAAGTGAGCAACGCTTTTGTAGAAGATATTGAAAGCGAAGAAAATAACCAAGTAATGATTGGGTTGACAGTGTCGAATCCAGCATTATTGATCGGTTTTAAGGGTAAAAATTTGGCAGCGTTGCAATTGCTTTTGGCTTTGATGGTGAAAAAGAAATTGGGTGCTTGGGTGAGAGTATTAGTAGATGTGAATGATTATAGAAATGAACAAAGAGAAAGATTGGAGACTATGGCAAGAAATTGTGCGACAAAAGCAATACAAACTGGCAATCCGGTGGCTTTGGCTAGCATGAGCTCGTATGAAAGAAGAATTTGTCATATGGTACTGCAAACAATTGAAGGAATTGAAGAAGAAAGTGTGGGTGAAAATGACGATAGGCATATTGTGATTAAGCCTTTGGGAACAGTAGAGACTGAATAAGGACTTGGACTTGATGAGATAATAGTTGGAAGTGAGGAAAATATTTCTTTTTTTATTTTTGCTGTTGATACCAACACAGTTGGGTAGTTTTTTTTGGCCGGAATGGAGCTTGGTGAATGGAATTCGAAGTGATTATTTGTCCCCTACTTTGTACTTGGTAGATTTGGTGTGGATGGGATGGATTTTGAGTGAAATGTATAGCTATTCAGTTAGTCAGATTGTCGGATTGTCAGAAAGAAAAAGAAAAAAGGAAATTTTTGATTTTTTGAAAACAAAGAAATGGATACTGATAATGTTGACTGGGGTGGTGGTAGTGGTGAATATACTGATGGCAATAAATTGGCAGGTGGCGATTTATAGATGGATAAGAATAGGACAATGGATGGTGACAGTGTGGATGTTGGGAAGATGGAGGAATGAAGGGGCGATTCGCGAATCGCCCGTACAGGAAATTCTAAGGACAATAATCCCGATTTGGATGATAGTGGAAGGATTGTTGAGTGTGGCCCAGGTGGGAAAAAATGGAAGTTTACAGGGAATATTTTATTGGATTGGTGAAAGAAAGTTTGATTATATGACGATTGGAACAGCGTTGATGAGCTGGGGTAATGAAGTATTTGTGAGAGCATATGGGAGTTTTTCACATCCGAATAGTTTGGCTGGTTTTAGTTTGGTGGCGATAATGATGATGAAAACCCTTTCGGCTTCGCCGAATTCCCCTTCAAAAGGGGAAACAAAGATGGTGAAAAGAATTATTTGGTGGCTTGGGATTTTTTTTGGAATAGTGATAGTAGTACTGAGTGGAAGCAGGACAGTGTGGGCGCTGGGAGTAATAATATTGGGAGGGCGATTCGTGAATTGCCCGTACGGAAAAATTAGGGATTGGCAAGATGAATTTTGGAATAAGGGCGGGTGCAAGACCCGCCCGTACAAGGCATTAAGATTTTTTGTTGGATTGATGTTATTAATGTTTGTAATTTGGTTTTCTTGGGGAAAGGTTGGTGGTTGGGATAAAGACAGTTGGGGGAAAAGAAAAGATTTGAATAAGGCGGCGTTTGAAATGATTGAACGAAATCCCCTATTTGGAGTGGGAGCGGGAAATTTTGTGGTGGAAATAGTGAATTATGAAAAGACAGGAATATTGTGGCTACAGCCGGTGCATAATGTGGTACTGCTAGGATTGAGTGAGATTGGAGTTTTGGGAGTGACTATGGTTTTGATATGGCTGAGTAGAATTAAGAAGATTAGAAAAATTAAGTTTGAAGGATGGATGATGTTGGGGGCGATATTGGCTTTGGGGATGATGGATCATTATTGGCTGACATTGAGTCAAAATTATTGGCTAATGGCGATAGTGGTGGCAATAATCTGATAAGATAAGGATGTGATTAAAGGGGTAATAAGAAATACAGCAGTGCAAACACTGGGAAAGGTAGTAATGGTGCTAGTGAGCCTAGTGACGACAGGAATACTGACTCGGAGATTGGGAGTGAATGGATATGGAGCTTTTACACTAACGACATCGATATTTCTGCTGATTGATAGCTTGGCGGATATGGGGACGAGGATGATTGGGGTGAGAGAGGCGGCTAAGTGTGAGAACTGGAAAAGTAAAAAGAAGGTGCTGGTGAATGTATTTATACTTAGAAAAATATTAGCTTTGGCGGCATTTGTTCTAGGATTGGGGTTGGTAGCTTGGTACCCAGGATTTGAGGGATTTAGATGGTGGGCTTTAGTGGCTTTGGGGATGAGCTTGATGACTAGCTTGGCAGGAGATGAAGAAATAGTGTTCCAGACGGAAGCGAGACTTGATTTGAAGACTATTATGGACGTGCTCTACCCTATTGGATTTTTGGTAATGGCAATATTTTTAGGTGATAATTTGAGCTTGGGATGGGCTTTTTTGGGATATTTGATTAGCCGAATAATTAGTATTGGGGTGGGATGGAAATTGATGCTGGTGAAAATTAAGAAGATTGATTTTGGAGATTGGAGAGATGTGGTGGAAACAAAATTGTGGTGGAAACTGCTGAAACAGAGCTGGCCAATGGGAGTGTATATGTTGGTATTTATTGGCTACGACAGGGCGGCAGATTCGATGATGATTCGAGCCTTTTGGGACGAGACATATGTGGCAAGCTATGGATTAGCCTACAAAATGTATAGCAATTTGATTACTCCGGCCTATTTTTTGGCGAGCGCGGTGTTCCCTATTATGGCCAAAAACCAGGAAAAAAATGTGACGAGAAAATCGCTTTTTGTAGCTGGATTGATGATTTTGTCGATAGTACCGATAGTGTATTTTCTAGCTCCTTGGATGGTGCAAATTTTGGCGGGAAGCGATTTTGATATGGCGGCGACAGTACTAAGAATTTTGTTGGGAGCGCTGGTGTTTTCATATATAAACCACATAGTTGGATTTAGATTAATTTCGAAAGAAGGACAGAAGGAATTGCTTTGGTTGGGAGTGTCGGCGCTAGTAATTAATATAAGCCTAAATTGGATTTTTATACCTAAATACGGAATTATTTCGGCGGCATGGGTGACTGTGTGGACGGAAGCGGTGATGCTTTTGATGACTTTGATTTCGCTAAGAAAGAAAAATTAATTCGATTTTTTGATATATTCCCCTACTTAATATACTGACGTTTTTGGCCTCTTATAACAATAATACTAACGAATTTTGCTTGGCCTAGATGGAGAGTTGCGAGCATTTTTTGGCTTTGATAGCCTTGGTCGAGTTTTTTTTGGCTCACCTCCCTTTCTTGTCCTAACAAATCCCTACCCCTTTTCACGTCATTACATATTTTCATGGGCAGGACTAAACTTACCTTTACTGATAGTTAATTGTTGTTATGTACGGAGGGGATGGGAGAAATAATGACATTTACAGCGAAGTAATAACCGCATAATAACCGAAATATTACCGTAAATTAAATCTGACTAGAAAATGGGGTGGCTGATATGTGGTGAATTGGAAAGAACAAAAGAGGGAGGAATCGGGTATGATTTATGGTAGGAAATGAATCAAGGAGGACCAATTGCAATTGTAAACGGCTGCGAAAATTTTGTGGCTAAATTTTTGGTGGCTGAATTGATTAAAAAGGATATTGAAGTAATAGAAATAGGGGAAGGTGAGGCAAGTAATAGAAGGGTGAGAAGAATTGACAATGTAGAAGATTTAGTGGAAGAAGTGAACTATGTGTTTGATTTTGAGGAAGATCAGAAAGTGTGGCAAAAAGCGGTGAATGATGAGGCAAGGTTGGCGATTGTACGAGTGAATAAGAATGATGGGGAGAAGTTTAAGAAAATGTTGTTGAGTTATCATTTTGATTGGAGAGTGTTGGATTTGAATGGAGTGTACGGAGAAGGAATGGAAAGAGGGTCGAAGGTGGCAAATATATTTGAGAAGGCAGTGAGGAATCAGGTGTTGGAATTGCCGGCAGTAAATTTGGAAATAAGACTGATGAATGTGGCGGATGCGGTGGAAGCGATATTTAGGGGAACACTGATGTCGGGGACGAGTGAGGAGAATTGGGAAGTGTGGGGTGATAAGTATATGAGCGGAAAAGTGGCTGAAATAATGTATAGGGGAGCGAAGATGACTAAGAAGGGAGTGAGTGAAAGTGAAGAGTGGAGAGCAAATCTGAGTGATGAGGAGATAGAAAAGACTTGGGATAAGCTGAGGTGGAAGCCTGAAATTGAATTGGGAGAAGGAGTAAAAAGCACTTTGCAATACTTTTTTGGATTGATTGATGAGGAAGCAAGGAAGACCAAGATTGATTCTAAGAGTAAGATTTTGGATTCTAGAAATAAAGAAAGAGAGGCAAAGAGAATGTGGCAGGTGGAAGTGGAGGAGGGGGAAGAAGAGATGGTAGATGTTAGATCTCAGGAGGAAGAAGAAGATAGATCTCAGATGACAGATAGAGAAGAAAATGAAACCCTTTCGGCTACGCCGAATTCCCCTTCAAAAGGGGAAACAGAGATAGAATTTGAAGATAAGGATGAAGAGGAAATTGAGGAAGTGGAGGAAGAAGATGAGGTGGGTGAAAGAATGTTGCCTCAGAGTGAGACTGGAGGAGAATTTAGAATAAAAAATTCTAAGCTTGAAGAAGAAAGTAAGCCAATTGTGCTGCCTTATGAGGCAAATGAAATTAAACCAAAAATATTAAAGGAAATTCCCTTGTCTGATAATAGCAGGAGCAGACTGAAGTTTAAGAATAAACCAAAGATTAGACTGAAAATTAATGTGGAGTGGGAAAAAATAGCAATTTCGATGGGGGTGGTACTGGTGCTGATGTCGATTGTGCCAATATTTACGATTTGGAGAACTTTGGATGTGGTGAAAGACATTGAGAAAATGCCGGCAATGTTGGAAGAAAAGAAATATGATGAGCTAAGTAATAAAATTGATAGCGATTTACTAAAAATTAAGAAGATTGAAGGAACAATTGACGATTTGGCTTTGAAAAGAATTGCTTTGGTGAGAAATTATTATGGTGGGGCGAAGGTGATTGAGGAAGTGTTGGGATTGGCAAGTAGAGGTGTGGAATTGGCTAAGATGGGGGAGGAATTTAATGAGGGAGTGTTTGGGGAAAAGGAAATTGATTGGAATAAAGAAGTGACGATAATTAATGACAAGCTGTTGGAGTTTGAAGAGAAGGCAGGTTTGTTGCAGGCAAGACTGGATGGTGATTGGAGCTGGGTGCCAGCCAGATGGCATAATTTGCCAAATAAGGGTAAGAGCCAATTGAGTGAGGTGAGAGAAATGGTGAGCTTGACTAGAAAAACATTGGATTTTTTGCCGGAGATGATTGGAGCTGATGGAAAGAGAAAAGAGTATTTGGTATTACTCCAAAACGAAATGGAACTGAGGCCAGGAGGCGGCTTTATAGGCTCTTACGCGATACTTAGTTTTGAAGGAGGTAAATTACTTAACTTCGATGTAAAAGACGTGTACGAGGCCGATGGACAACTGAAAGGGCATGTGGAACCACCAGAGGAGATTAAAGAATATTTGGGTGAGGCAAGTTGGTACATGAGAGATGCAAATTGGAAAGCAGCCTTTGGTTCGTCGTCGAAGGATATTCAATGGTTCTTTGAAAAAGAAACAGGAAGAAAAGTAGATGGAGTGATTGGAGTTGATTTGGCAGTGGCTAAGGAAATATTGAAAGTGACAGGAGAGATTTATATTCCTGATTTTGATGAGAAGATTGGTGCGGATAATTTGTATGAACAGGCTGAATTTTATTCGGAAACTAAATTCTTCCCAGGGTCGAATCAAAAAGAAAGCTTTTTGGGATTGGTGGGAAGCCAATTGTTTGGAGCAATTAAAGAGACTAGTCCGACAAAGAGATTGGAATTGGCCGGAGCGGCGATTGATTTGTTGGAAAGAAATGAAATACAAATAGCTTTGAACGAGAGTAAGATGGCCGCAAAGGTGGCAGAGCTGGGATGGGATGGGGGACTTTATGAGGGGAGATGTGCGGGAGAGAATTGTTATACGGATTATGTGTATGTGGTGGAAGCGAATGTGGGTGTGAATAAGGCAAATTTCTTTTTGTATAGAAATACTGATTTGACGGTGGATTTGTCGAATAATGCAGTGACAAGAGTGCTGAAAATTAATTATGAGAACACAGCAAAGAATACTAATTGGCCGGGAGGTGATTATAAGAATTACATGAGAATTTATATTCCAGTGGAGGCTAATTTGGCGGAAGTGTCGATTTATAATCCGGACGATATGACGACAAAGAGAGTGTACAGAAGTGATGAAATCAAGATTAATCAGGCGGGAAATAAGAAAGAAATAGGATTTTTGGTGAATGTGCCAGTGACGGCGAAGAGGGCGGTGGAGGTGAGATACACTAGTCAAATTGATTTGGCGAGTAAAGATAAGTTCTCCTATCTTTGTTATGTGCAAAGACAGCCGGGGTATGGAAATAGTGGACTAGTGTCGTTGGTGTCCTTTCCGGAGGAGTGGAAGCCATTGCAGGTGGAGCCGGCGGCAAATTTGGTGGGTGGAAAGCTACTGTTTAATCATAAATTTGATAGGGATATGAAGATGGGTGTGGAGATTAGTAGATAGAGATTGTACTCATAATAAGCTTTAATCGGACCGATAATCAGCTAGCTGTACCAGATTAATAGACAGAGTCGGCTGTTATCTACATGCTCGTCGACTACCGAATGAAAACCAAGTCGACTGCGCAAGTTCCTCTTAAAACTTATTAAGATTTATTAGTTGAAATTTTGTTTTATAAACATGACATAATGGTTTGTGTGTATGTTTATCGGCATAATATTGGCTCATTAAACGAAAATTTGCAGTGCTCGCTACCTTCGGGCTCGGCGTAAGCTGGCTCGCGTTCGCTGTGCGCTGAAATTTTGTTTAATTCGCTACTAGGATTATTGGACAATTATGAAAAATTTTATTAGAAAAATTGAAGATTTTGTGTGTGAGAACTGTGGATTTGAGGTGGAAGGAAATGGATATACGGATCATTGTCCGAAATGTTTGTGGGGGAAGCATGTGGATGAGGAGATTCCGGGGGATAGAGCGTCGGAATGCAGAGGTTTGATGGAGCCGGTGGGGGTGAGTTATGAGAAAGGTGATTTTAGAATTCATCATAAGTGTACGAAATGCAGCCATGAATTTTGGGTGTGGTGTAGTAAAGATGATGATAGAGAGGAGCTGGTGAGGATTGGTAGGGAGTATTGATTCTGGATTCTGGAGGGGCGGGTGCAAGACCCGCCCGTACATTAAATTAATGTGGAAAAAAAGAGACGCATAATAATGCGTCTGTACGATAAATATAAATGATGGTAATATAGGATATATGTTGAGAGGTAGAGAAGTAACTATTGCGGATTTGACAGATTTTGAGTCGAAAGACAAAAAGCTAGCCAATCAGTTGATTCCTAAGTTTATTGATTTGCAGATAGCTAGAATTGGAAGTCAGGCAGATCCTGTTGCAGAAATGGCTGCTAAGTATAATATTCGTGAAGCTATAGGGATATTAATTCGAATTAATCCTAATTATCCTGTAAAAGAAGAATGGGCAAGTTATGTCCCGATCGTGGACAGATAGTTTGCGGGGATAAAACGGGGAATGTGCGGTAATTAGGAGAGGGAACTTGGCAGAGCGGCTGGTTGTTTGCTAAATTTTGGGAAAATCGATGATATAATTTTTAGCATGATAAAAGAAATGAATAAAAAATTGAAAGAGATGTTGGGAATTAAAAATAATAAAAAAGTAGCTAAGAAAGAAGAAAATGAGATGGGTTTGCCAAAAGAGGTGATGGATAAATTGCCAAAAGATGTGAAGATTAAGAAAATTACAATTGACAGCTCGACGATTTTGAGAACAGCTTTGTACGGAGTACTGTTGATTTGGTTGTTTGCAGCGGTAAGAGGGGCAGTGGTGGGAGAAAATGTGAGCCATGTACCTATTTCGGAGATTGTGAGCCAAGTTAAGGATGGGAAAGTGGATGAATTGAAAGTAATTGATAATGAAATTGTGGCTAAATTAAAAGATAGCGACAAAGTACTGACTTCTTCAAAAGAACAGAATATTTCGATGGCAGAAATTTTGCAAAGCGAGGGAGTGGATATTGCTAATGTGAAAGTAGTAGTAGAGAACAGAGAAATGTGGAAGATGTTTTTGAGTGCAATTGGAATGTTTTTGACGGTAGGATTGCCAATACTGGTACTAATTTGGTTGTTTAGAAAAATGGGAAGCGGGGCAGGAAATGGGGGAATGTTTGGATTTGGAAAATCGCCAGCTAAATTGTTCGTGAAAGGTAAACAAAAAACAACTTTTAAGGATGTGGCAGGAGTGGAAGAGGCTAAAAAAGATTTGGAAGAAGTAGTAGACTTTTTGAAATTTCCTGAGAAATACATGAAAATGGGAGCCAGAGCACCAAAAGGAGTGTTGCTGGTAGGACCAGCTGGGGTGGGTAAGACTTTGTTGGCGAAGGCAGTGGCAGGAGAGGCAAATGTGTCCTTTTTCTCGATGGCAGGATCGGAATTTATGGAAATGTTGGTGGGTGTGGGTGCGGCTAGAGTAAGAGATTTGTTTGGAACAGCGAAAAAAGCCGGAAAGGCAATTATCTTTATTGATGAAATTGATGCGATTGGAAGAATGAGGGGTGGACTGGATGGCGGCCATGGGGAAAGAGAACAGACTTTGAATCAGATTTTGGTAGAAATGGATGGATTTGAGGCTAATACAGCAGTAGTAGTGTTGGCAGCAACCAACCGGGGAGACTTGTTGGACCCAGCTTTGATGAGACCAGGAAGATTTGATAGAAGAGTGGTACTGGAAATGCCTGATTTGGAGGCAAGATTGGAAATGCTAAAGATACATTCCAAAGGAAAACCAATGGATACTGATGTTGATTGGGAAGCGGTAGCTAGAAGAACGGTGGGATTTTCGGGAGCTGATATTGAAAATATGTTGAATGAGGCGGCAATCGGAGCAGCAAGAGAAAATAAAAAGAAAATTAATATGGAAGAAATTGAAGAGGCAGCTTTGAAAGTCAAGCTGGGGGCGGCTAAGAAGAGAACCCAAACTGAGGAAGATAAACTGATGACGGCTTACCATGAGGCGGGACACGCAATTGTGAACTATGTGGAAGGACTTGATCCGGTGCATAGAATTTCGATTGTCTCAAGAGGAATGGCGCTAGGATTCACTTTGGTGCCGCCAAAGAGAGACGAAGTGCACCAGACTAAATCGAATTTAATTAAGAGAATGGCGATGGCGATGGGTGGAAGAGCGGCGGAAGAGATTGTGTTTGGGGATATTACTACCGGGGCAGCTTCGGATATTTCTCATGTGACTAATATTGCTAGAAATATGGTGACTGAATGGGGAATGTCGGAATTGGGGCCGGTGAACTGGGGAGCCCAGATTGATATTAATGACTTTGGTAAGGCTTATATGGAGCCGTCGAAGGTGTCGGATGGGATGCTTGAAAAAGTTGACGAGGAAATTAAAAAATTGGTGAATACGGCTCAAGAAAGAGCTGTTGAAATTCTGAAAGCCAATAGAGAAAAGATGGAGAAGATTGCCAAACTTCTGGTGGAAAAAGAAACTTTGGATGATAAAGAATTTGCGAAGATGATGGAGTGAGATATAAGACATGATTCAAGAAGCATGATGCATGATTCATGAAGAAGACAGAAGACATGATTCAAGAAGCATGATGCATGATTCATGAAGAAGACAGAAGACATGATTCAAGAAGCATGATGCATGATTCATGAAGAAGACAGAAGACGTGATTCAAGAAGCATGATACATGAGACAGGATTTATGGTAAGAAAGTTTTGGTTTTTTTGATGAGACCTTGGAGTAGTTGATGGGTTGTTTGCAGTTGGTTGTAAATTTGTTGGTAATCAGTTTGATTTATGTAATTAAGATCTTTACTTATTATTAATTGGTTTTTGACTTCTGTTAATGAGCCATGGGCTTGGTAATAGAATTGAATCTTTTCTTTGATTGAATGTCTACCAAAACCTTCTGCAATATTTGAAGTAATTGAAACAACCGCTCTTCTTATTTGATCTGATAAAGCATATATTTCTTCTCGAGGAAACTTTATTTTGTAAACCATAAGAACCAACTTGTGTCCTTCTTTCCAGGTATTTAGATCAGTAAATTCTTTTATTGTCGTATTATCTTGAATCATGTTTCGTGAGTCATGAATCAATATTTACGTTTGTTCTTCCAAATTGATAATCCTTTGGAGAATGGCGAGGGAGCAGAGATATACGGGTTCAATGCCGTCGAGGGTGAGGTTCTTGACACCTAAATTCTTGGCTTTGGAATAGGGAGTGTCGGAAGTGTAGTTGAGAATGCCGACATCGAAGGGGGCGTTGTTGAGATCGATAATAGTGTTTTTGGGAGTTTGCTGGTCGTAGGAGGCTTCGGTGATGGCGTTGAGATAGGGACCGGACTCCATTTCGATGACGGTGAGATTGTTTTTGGAGTAAGTTTCGAGAAGAGCTTCATTTTCCAGAAAGGTGCCAAGAACAGAAACGGCTTTTTGATTGGTAAGAATTGAGCCTTGATTGTTGACGAAGGGAAAGAAGGAATTGAAACAATTTTTGAAAATATAGGAGTTTTGGGTGTGCTCGTCGAAGACAAGGCGGTGGACTTGAATGTCGCCAATTTCGCCATTGAGGACGGCAGCTTTGCCCATGACATAGACACCTTTGATTTTGTAGGCGTTGGCTAAAGTTTCGGAAAGAATGTGGTAGGCAGCAAAGCCGAGTGGGTAGTCGATGTTGAGAATGACAGAATTGGACTTTTGGAGAAGTTGGGGTTTGGAGACTTTGAGGCGGGGATCGAGGGACTTTGAATTGATAAGAGAATTGAGAGGAATGATTTGGGTGTTGATGTCCAGATAGTGGGAGGAGGGGACATTGATGATGCCAAGAGATTGAAGATAGAGGTCGAATTGTTGCTGATGTTCGGTTTCTTTGAAATAGAATTTGGAGGCAAAATAGAGAAAATCGTTGGGATTTAGGAGAGAATCTTTGGATTCGATAGTTTTCCAAATAGAATAAAGCTCGGGGAAGTTGGATTTGATGTATTGGAGGATTTTGGTTTGATGTTTGAGAACAAAGCCTGAAGTGAGATTGATAAGAGAGTGGGTGTTGCTGGAGACGAAATAGATAGTGGGGGTGGAGAGGTGGATTTTGTGGGGATTGGAGGGAGAATTGACATAAGCAAGAGAGATGTTTTTCCACCATTTTTGGGTGGCTTTGGTGTAGTCGATCCAGGAACCAGCTAGAAGTTGGAGACGAAGATTGATTTTTGATTTGTAGATGTGGCGAAGACGAAGTTTCCAATTTTTACCAAGAGCAATAGTGAAGGCATTGAAATCGTTGAGGGTGACATTGAAGCGCTTGAGAAATTCGGTAGGATCGGTAGGATTTGAGGGACCGCCGGGACCATAGAATGATTTTTTGAGGGCTTGATAGGTGGGAAAATTACTACGAAGGAGGGAATGAAGTTTGTTCCATTCGGTTTGGTAGGCGATGAGGAGATTGGTGATGTCGTCGACATCGGAGATGGAGGCGGCAAACATGGCTAAAAGATGCTTGGATTGATTGAAATGCATGGAGCGACGACGGCCGGGGGCAGTGACTTTGGGCCAGGATTCGACGTCGGCGAAGCCACTTTGGGAGAAAATGTCGGTGATTTGGCCGACGACGACTTTTTCGACTTTATCGATGCAGGTGGGAAGACGGAGAAGGGAATAGACAAAGGCGGCGGTGTCGATTTGGAAGTTGTCCTGAGCGTAGGGATGGAGGATGGGCTCCATTTTGAGATGGGAGTTGGAGAGGGAGTTGATGGTGACCTCGAGAGTGGATTTGAGGGCAGAGCGGTAGGAACGGACGTGGAGATCGATATCTTGGACAGTTGACATGAATACATGATACAGGAAATGGGGTGAGAGAGAGTAGAGCTGATGGCTAGGTTTGTAGGTAGGGCAAAAACTGGGTATTGAGTCCTATAATGTAAGTAGTATAATAATGGAAATTAAAATAGTGTATATTTATAGTATGAGTGAAAAAGCAAGAAATAATGATGGTCAAAGAACTCTTATTCCTCAAGATATGGAGGCAGAAAAAAAGAGGTGGGAGGCGATAAAAATGAAGATTGACCATGCGGTTGCGTTTGGGAATAGTGAACCAGGAGTTTCGCGTGTTTCTAAAGGAGGTTCCTCATCTGGAATACTCGGTGGTGGTGGTTATGATAATGTGTCGGAGAGCTATAGCGGAAGAAGGCTCGATGAGAATACTAGGTATACATATATTCCGGAAAGAAAACATGAAGGTTTGGATGATAAGTTTTTGAAAAATAATGGTTTGAGTGGAGTTGAAGCTCCTGAAGAAAATGCCGGCTGGAAACCTAATACTACTAACCAGAGATATGAAGGACCTTCTGAAGAATTTTGGAAGAAAGTCCAAGGATATCATGAGAGTGGAAATGATAGAGTAATCAAATTGATATCTCGAGACGGAGTGGAAGAGAATGCTTATCTTGAAGATGTTCTTGAGCAATGGTTGGAATTAGACGATGAGGTAAATGAGATTCCTAATCGAAAAAGTGCTAGTTCTGATGAAGAATGGAAAGAAAGAGAGGCTAAGAGGACTCGAAGAAATGAATTAGCTAGAAAAATGGACAGAGGTATGGGTATTGGTAGAGATGAAGGGGATGAGATTCGAGATGATTTTAGAATGAAAAAGAGAGAAGAGGAATTTAAGGAGAATCACCCCGAGCCTGTAGTTGAAGAAGACACAAGTGTTGCATCGACTGCTGAGCTTAGCGGAACTGTGACTGAAGAAAGTGCAGATGTGGCTGCTGTAGATGAGAGAATTGGTGAATATTTACGATTGGCGAGATTGCGTCATGCTGATAGACAAGAAGGTGAAGATGAAAGAATGCAGGAATTAATGAGTGAATTAAGAGAAGAGTATGGTGATGAATTAGAGGGTAAGATGAGGGAATATATTAGATCTAAATCTGAGTCTAATCAAGTTAGTGAAAGGGAAGAAAAAAGTCCAGTCGTTAATGTGGGATCTTTTGAAAATGATCTTGAAGAAGGTCCAGAGGTTGGACCTGTAGGTGTTGAAGATAAAGATATAGATATGGATGAAGGTCCAGATGTTGGTGTGGTTGGTGTTGAAAATAATGATGCGGGCATGGATGATGGTCCGGAGGTTGAAGTATTGCCTGTTGATGAGGACTTAGGTGAAGAAGGTCCTGATGTGGGTAATAATCTTTTTGATGATTTTAGATTAGGTAGAAATGAACCAGTTCAGGTTGAAAATAATCAAGTTGAGATTGATAATAATCTTGGAAACAATGAAAATGAAAGAAGAGGACTTTTTGGATGGTTTGATAGGTTAAGGGATAGGCTTCGTGGAAGAGGTGACACTGAAGAGAATAGAAATACAGTTGGAAGGGTGGTTGATCGAATTAGACAGAATGCTAGAGGGGCAATGGAGAGGTTCAGAGAAGCTTGGACGGGATTTTGGTCGCCTAGGAGAGAAGTTGTTGATGAGGGTAGATTGATAAATGCGATGATGAGCGGAGTAAAATCTATCGAAGATGAGAATGGTAATCCGATTATTGAAGATTATGATGAGGCTGATAGGGATTTGATTTCTAGTAAATTAAGTGAAAGTAAAAATGTATTGGGTGGTTTAAATAGAACTAGGGTTTTGGCTGATAGGCAGGTGCAGGAAGCGTTGCTTAGAATTGAAGAAAATGCACGTGTTTTGAGAGAGGTGATGGCAGAAATAGCTGAGCAACGTCCTGAGACAATAAACAATTTACAAGCAGCTAGAAGAGCAGCTGATAATTTTAGAATGTCTAATAACAATAGAGGAGGAAGGCAATGAATATAAATGATATTAGAAAAGTACTTGATGGCGCTAAGTTGTGTGCTGAAAACAGAAAGAAAGCAGAAAAAGTATTTGAAAGGATGAAAAGCGAGGGAGTGACGGATTTACTTAGAGGCCAGCTTGTACAAATAATTAATGATGAGTTGGAGATGAATAAAACAGAAGCTGCTTATTTTCGTGATTTGAGGACAACAATAGATAATATACTTGATGATGCAGAAAAACGCCTAAGAATGGCAGATGAAGAGATTGAGGAAGGAGAAAAATAAGGTATAATATAGCACATGACAGAGCACTTAAATCGAAGAGAAAGTGAGGCCGACAGGGCGATGGTTGGGAGGGTGATGAATAGGGTCCTTTTGATAAACAATAACAATCCCGATCATGATAAAAAAACAAGAATTGATCAAAGAAATCAACTAAACGCAGAATTTTTTAATGATGTGGCAAGTGGATTGAGTGGAAAGATTGAGACAAGAGAAATTAATGGAAACAACATACAAGGAGTCGTAGTGAAAGGTAGTTTGATTGCAAACGTGCAAGGGTTGGATGGTTTTATACGAAATTCTTCTGTTGGCGTTGAAGATAGAGAAAAAGCAGCTAGAATTAGAGATAATTATGTGTGGGGAGCGATATATGCGACGGATGGTGATGTGAGGTTGAGGGATGTTATGGAGAGAGGTGGTGATCCCCGTGAAATTAGAGCACTGCTTGATAGTGGATGGGTGCTTAGAGGAGCTGAGGATTATGTGGCAGCTTATTACAATCAAAATAATCCCGTTGAGGTGAATGTAGATGAGGAGGAAGGGCCAAGTGTGGGGGGAAGAGGTGAGAGGCAGGAAAATACACAGGATAATAGACCGAACTTCAGAAATGCTGACTTGAGAGGTATCTATGCAGGTCTTGAGGAGCAAATTGGTGATAGTGATTTTTGGAATGCAATGTCGAGAGAGCAGAGGGGGAAGGTGTTAGATGGCGCTGTGGAGAAGCTGGGTGATTTACGGGATACATTGGGCAGGTCTGAGGAATTCAAACAATTAGCTAGATTTATTGCCGAGGCACGTAAGAGGTATGTGGAGACAAATACTGGTGATGGTGAGGGTGCTGTTGAGTTAGGTAATTATTCGGAACAGCTTAAATATGCAAGAGGATTATTGGACAGGATGGAGGTAACTGTGAGAACTACTAGAGATCCGTCTTATACCGGTCAATTAGCAGCGACTTTGGAGAGATTTTCTGAAACAGAAGGTGTTGACGAGAGAGTTAAGAGGGAAATTCACGCAAGAATCTGCTTGCATGATTGTTCTGTATTGATGAGAAAAGCTAATGGTTATATTGAGAGAAATGAAAACGGTAGTGACCCTGAATGTCCCACTGTTGGCTATGCAGCGACTTTGGCTGCCGGAATGAATCATGATTTGGATACAGATGCGATTAATTTTTTAATTAAAGATGGCTCGAATGGTATTCCGGTTAGTTCTGCTTGGGATGCTTATCAATGGGTGAATTTGAACTATAGACAAGTTTTAGGTGAGATAGGAAGAATAGATAGACGCGATTATCTTGATAAGATCGAAATGATAATTGATAACGATCCGGACATGGGTAAGATCGACTCCAACTATGTCACTGATTCTTATTCTAGTCGCAAAGAGAGAGTTGATCAATTTATTATTGATCGTATTATGCATCAGACTAGAAGTAGTAAGAAAGATGCTGAAAAAGCTTGGAAATTGGCTAAGAACCTAGCTTTAGCTACTGGTGAAGATTCAGTCTTTTTTGTTTCCTTGGCTGGCAATGATGAGATGGCGGAAGCAATGTTTTTGAGAAAGTATAGAGAAGGTAGGGATGAATCCGGGAGACCAAGGGGGCCTCAAATTCATTTGAAAAAGATTCCTGGAATAGGAAATTCATGGTTACGTCGTGTTTCAGGAGTGCCACCTTATGGTCCTGATGGTTATATACCATTGAATGCAAAAGATATTGTTGTTGATCCAACTGGTAATAGTAAGAAACCGGGAATTGAGACTGGTAGTTATGTGGCTCATTTTGCTGTTTGGTGGTCTGGGAAAATTCATCCTTTAAGACAATTATTATTAGACAGAGCTCCTGACCCAAAAAAGTATACAAACTTAGATTTCTTTCAGAAAGCTATTGACTATTTTAATAAAGCTGACCCGAGTGGTGCGCTTCAATTGAGGAAATGGTGGATTGCTGGTGTGTGTGATTTGGCGGTGTCTCAGGGTCAATTGGGATGGACCCAGACTGATTTATCTAGGTTTGAACAATTTGCTACAAAAGAAATTTTGTCTGATAATATAAAATTTTTAGCAAAGGGTGGAGTGTTCTTAAATCCAAAGACTTGGGGTGAACTTGAAGAACAGTATAAATTTACTAAAAGAATGGCGACTATGGAGCTTAAACGTCTTGGGTCCACTATTGTGGCCGGTTTTACTGGTGGTGCAAGTAGGTAGATCAAACAATAGCACTTAAAGTAATTTTGCTGATTAGATACGGAAATAAATGTGAACAAATGTGTAAGCGTCTTAATTTGACTCTGGTTGTTGCGGTGCTTTGGTAAGCCCAGCTTTGCTGGCTGCCCACCCAAAGCCTGTACCGACAGCACCTTGAATACCTTTATCAGCTGCAGCTTTGGAGTTCTTATACAAACCTCCAATTACAGGGATATTTTCAAGCATAACTGATTTACCAATAGCAGAACCCCATGGAGATGGTTTGAGGGAGAAGATGACCTGAGGAATCATTTCGGGTAATTTTGATAGAAGAATGAAGGAGCCAATGCCGAAAAGGGCGGCGATGAGACGGCCACCAAAAGCGGCACCAGCAACACCCATAATGGATGGAGTCCAGAGACCACCGCCTTGGATTCGTTCCATAATAACATTGGAAAATACTAGGAAAATAAGGACAAAAGGGAAGACGGCTAAGTTGGCAATGAGATCCCAAATCCAATTTGAAAAACCAGCTTTGGAACCCGGAAAGGCACCCATGCCAATTTCGAAAGGAGCAAGAATGACTTTGAGAAGAACATTGATGTAGACAGAAATTAGACTGAAAAGAAAACCGATTAATTTGATAAGGACTACAACACCGATAATAAGTAGCATAAGGGCGGTGAATCCACCCCCACCAATGAGTAATCCTGCACCGGCAGTGATTGGAGAGCCGAAACCTCCACTAAAGAAGAACCCGGCAATACCACCAATAATAAAACTGAGTAGGGCGATGAAAGTGGTAGGAACAAGTCTGGAAGTAAGATCGAAGGTTTGAAGAAAACCGTTATTTTGAACTAAATCTGAGAGATTGTAGGCTGTGTAGGATCCGCCAAAAAGACCACTAAGAGCAGACATAAGACTTTGTCCAAGTCCTGGTTGGATAATACTATCGGCTGATCCAACACCAAGAGCTGAGAACATAGCACTGATGGCGACACCCTGGATGATGTAGCTGAGATCGATGAGAAGGCCAGCTATGGCATAGGAGAAGCTAACAAGAATAAGAGTGGTGATAACTTGGGGAATGGCTGCCTGAATGGTGATGACAGCTTGAGGAGAGATTTTGACACGAAGGACAACCATGAGACCGATGATGATAATGACAATGGAAGACAAAAGATAGACGACATTACGGAAACCTCGCCAAACGGGAAGGAGTGGTTGGAGACCGGTGAATCCGGCACCTTGGGCATAGGCAGGCTTACCAAGAAAATTATCGAAAGATGAGGCGATATATTCAACACCAGAGGCTGGTTTTTGGTAGAGATAGCCGATCATTTGAGTGGTACCACCAATGGCACCACCAGGGACCCAGTTGAGGGTGTTGCCATTGTCGTCGATGAAATTTCCATTGAGAAGATCGTCGGCTTGACCTTTGATGTTCCAAATTAAATCAACAAGAGAGGTGAGAAAGTCGTTTTGAAGGGAACCGTCGTTGAAAAGAGTGCGGTTGGGGGAGGCAGTGCCGAGAGTGGCGGTTTTGTAGTTGAGTAGGGCGGAAGCAGTTTGAGTTTGGGCAAGAACAGCACGAGAAAAGTTGACAAGAGTGAGGATGGTAAGAATGAGAACAGCGAATTTGAAGAATTTCGGTTTGGAGATTATTGTTTGATCTTTACGGTTAAGTTGGTGGAGGAAATTCTTGATGGACATGATAGGTAATTTTATCATAAATTGTTATTGGCAGATGCCTAGCTGTTGCTGTTGTTCGATGGTGTAGAAATAGCATTTGAAGAGGTTGTCGTAGGTGACAATGGAATCGTTGCCAGGAGAAGCAGAGATGTTTTTGTCGGAGGTGGCATTGGCTTGGAGAGAATCGAGTTGATATTTGCTTTGGTCCTCGAGAGTGGTGTAATTGCGAAGCATGGTGTTGAAACTATTGAAAACTTGTTGTTGTTTGGCGGGTTGGACTTGTTTAATGACAATAGTTTCTGAATGGGTGACAAGAGTGTCTGTAACCCAAATTTGGAGACGATTGACTAAATCTTTGACGTAGGCCATGAAACTGATAGGATTTTTTTCGTCGATGGTTTCGTTGTCGGTGGTGTCGGCACAGGGATCGCGGGTGATGAGTTTTTGACCGGAACCGATGCGATGGCTGTAGATATTTTTGGAATTGTCGCCGTGGTTGGCGCCAAAAGGAATGGCACGTTGGATTATGGTGGGGGTGACACTACTGTCCTCTTCGATGTTGTAGACAATTAATTCTTCGTTGGTGGAACCAATAGGAGAGAGGGCTAAGTTTTTGTAGATAGTTTTGGCGTAGGAGGTGGTACCAGTACTGCCAATAAGTCCAAGGATACTGTCTGCTGGAGGACAGCGTTCTTCGCCATACTTACTGACACAACTATTGTAGGTGACATTGATGGCTGATTCGAGAGAATAGGCTTTGGTTTTGGCGGTACATTCGGCATAGTAATCGTAAAATATGGGAGAACCTTTGAGTGAGTTGGCGATTTGGGAGAGGAAAATGTTGGTGTTGGATTTGATTTTGGAGGAACAGCGACCGCCCAGATCGTAGGCAACAGGCATGTCGTTGCTGACATTGTCGGGGAGGGAAAGATCCTTGTAGAGAGAAAAAATAGAACCGACAAGGTGGCGACCTTTGAGGCATTCCTGTTCTTGGAGAGTGGTGGAGCGATCGGACATGTTGAGGCCTTCGAGGAGGTTGTAGTTGGCTAATTGATTGTGAACTTCGTCGTCGGAAGCACAAACATCGGGTTTGTTGGTGGTGTAGAGGGCAGTGTCGCGATTTTTGACGGCGAGGGCGGTGTTGGGAGCAACGCCAGTTTGAACTTGTCGAACTAAGTAGGGGTCGTAGCCGATCACCTCAGTGATGGTTTCACCGGTGTTGGGATCGACGGTGGTGGCTGTTTTTTCTTTAGGTTCGAAAGAATTGGTGATGGTGTAGCTTCGGCTACAGATGTCTTGAGTGTCGTTTTTGACAGCATTGGCATTGTTGCCAGAAAAAGTTGATTGAAGATCGCCGGCAGGGGCTGGTTGACGCTGAGAATATGGAGTTCTAACGGCTGGATAGACTAAAGTTGAACTTGATTGGGCTAAAATTTGGGGTGGAGTAAGGGAGTATTGAAAAAAGAGAGCGAGAAGTAAAAAAAGAAGAGGGAGCTTCCTCATTGTGTTTATGGGCCAGGAATAGTGAAATCGATAATGTTGACGCCGGTGAAATTGTTGATGAAGAGAATGACTAGCCAAGAAATGACGATGCCGACGAGGCCGACGATGGCCATGGTAAGGGTGGATGAAGCGGCGGCAACTTTCTTTTGATCGTTGCTAGAAAAAAGATAATTGAAACCGCCAATGATAAACATAATGAAAAAAGCGAGACCAGCGGCATAGGAGATAATCTGGAGAAGATTATAGAAAAGACATTCGAGTCCTTGGATGGTGGCGACGTCGGTGTTGGCGACACAACGGCCGGTCCAAGCGGTTTGGGCAAAGGATGTTTTGGGGAAAGTGAGGGAAATGAGGGATAGGACAGGTAATAATTTAAGGCGTTTTAACATGGCATATTATAGCAAAAGTTGATCAGATAATCAGTTTGTCAGATAAAAGAAATATGAAACCCACCCGCCCTACGGGCACCCTCCCTTGAAAAAGGAGGGTGGATGTGAAATATAAAAGGGGAAACTGAGAAAAATTGAAGAAACAAAAAAATCCCCCAGGTTGCCCTAGGGGATTTTGATTGACGAAAATTAGGCTCCAGTTTGAACTGAGGGAATAGTGAGATTGAGAATGTTGATGCCGAAGACGAGTTCGATGAGCTTAACGATGGCCCAAGCAGCAAAGACAATGGCCAAACCAATGAGAGCATTGGTAATTTGATTGCGAGCAGCTTCGACATTCTTTTGATCGCCACCAGACATGACCCATTTGAGTCCGCCCCAGACGAGCATGAAGAAGAAAACTAAAGCAACGATTAACATGACTAAGGAAATGGCTCCAGAGACTAAGCTAGCAGGAGTGATGTTGGTGAGACCTTCAAATTCACCATTGGGAGAGAGGTTGAGCTCTCTTTGAGCTAGTGCAGGAACTGCTAAGGCTGCCATTTGGACTTTGTGGGACAGTTTTTTGAACATTTTGTCTATGTGTTGATAAATTTTTAATATAACGGTATTTTAACAGGATTATTGTTATTTTTAAAGTGTGAGAGAAGGAAGACTAATTTGGAGATTGGCAAGGTTGTCGAGACCGAAAGCTAAACCAAGTAATTTGAGAATGGCAAAGATGGAGAAAACAACAACAACTCCGAGAACGGCGTTGGTGAGAGAATTGCGACCTTCTTCGAGCTTCTTGGCATCACCCTGGGAGGTGATAATACGAATACCACCGTTGATGAAATGATAAACGAAGAAAATTACCGCAATAATGATGAACCAATTGAAGAAAGTTTGGACTAAATTTTGAGTGGTAGTAATAGGGTCGGGGTTGCTGGTGCAATTGGGATTAAAAAGAGTATTGCAGACTTCGGCGTAAACTGGTTTGACTAGTTGAAAATTCATGTTGATTTAGAGACCTAAGCTGGTGAAGAATCCGTTGAGATCGAGGATGCTTTGAATGCCAGCAAGTCGGCCGAGTAAATTGGTAAGTGTGACAGCAACAACAACGACGACAATACCGAGAATGCCGTTGGTAATTCTGGTTTTGGCAGCATCGAGACGTTTGGGATCGCCTTGGGAAGAAATGAATTCATAGCCAGCAAAGATAATTTGGATGGCAAAAAAGATGAAAGCTACGACAGAAAGAACACCAATGACAACACTAATTATTCGTTCCATGGTGACGACTGGAGTGCCGGTAGGGTCGACACCTGGACCAGTGAGTTGGTAGGTGGCGGCTTGAGCGTAAAGTGTATGAATGAGACTCATAGTTAGTTGATAGTAGGATTGAGAATATTTAAACCTGTAAGTCGACCGACAACGGCAGCAATGGTGAAGGCAGAGGCGATAATGACTAAACCAAGAATAGCCTGCCAAATTTTTGTCCAGGCTTGTTCGGTCTTTTTGACGTCGCCGTTGGCGGAAATGTACATGTAGCCAGCGAGGACAAACTGAACGACCATGACAATGCCAGCGATGACAGCGGCAAATTTG
This sequence comes from Candidatus Shapirobacteria bacterium, assembly GCA_003250375.1. Taxonomy (GTDB): domain Bacteria; phylum Patescibacteriota; class Microgenomatia; order UBA12405; family UBA12405; genus SZUA-533. The sequence goes on from QKGR01000026.1 coordinate 32,398, forward strand.
AGAACATTGCTAAGAAAGAGAAATAAGCCCTGGCCTTGAGTACCAGCAGTGGTGTACTTGCTTAATTGTGTTGGTGCTTGGATGTTGCCGAATATGCCAGCCATAAATTCAATTTTTAATTTTCAATTTATAATTTTAAATTAGTTTCTAAATACCGGAATTGAGAATTCTCATGCCGGTGATGACTTCGACTATCTGAATAATAAAGAAAGCTAAGAAAACAACAGCGAAGCCAATTAGAGCGTCGGTAATGATGGCTTGTGCCTGTGCGGACTTTTTGGGGTCGCCACTACCTGCGGAAATTATATAGTTAACTCCGCCAAAAATCAAAAGGACAACCAAAAGAACACTAATGACAGCAAAGGAGTTGCGGAGGATGGAGGAGACGAGGACGGAGGCATCGGAATAGGCGCCGGAGAGATTGACACCATTGGCAATGGGGGTGTCGGAACCGATGTTGACTGCGAGCAGCGATTTCATTGCCTTTATTCTATAATATAAACAGAGATTTTTAAATATTGCAGTTGGAAGTAAAATCTTGGATTTTTGGGCTTTATCTGTTATTATACGCCGAGGTCAAAATTTAATATTTAATAAGTTATAAATTTACCCTATTCTATGAGAAAATATTTAATAGTACTGATGGTAAGTTTGATGTTTGTGGTGGGCGGAAAAAGAGAGGTTTTGGGGGTGGTGGAGCCTGTGGCTTCCGAAAGTGCGGTTGAAGCAACGATGGCAGCAACAATTGAGCCAACAGCAACTGTGGTTCCAGTGAAAGAAAATATTACTGAACCTGGTGAGAAAAATGTGAGTTATAGATTGGAGTCGGTACTAGATAGCCAGGAAGTGGGAAAATGGAATGGGTTGAATTCTTTGAAGTGGTTAGTGAGACTAGCGGTGAGCAGAGGGGTGGCAGCTAATACTATAGTATTGTTGCTTTTGTTGCCAATGGTGGCAACGATTGTGTCGGTGCTGCATTATGTGTTTGGGGTGACTGGATACGGAATTTTTACCCCAACAATGGTGGCAATTACTTTTTTGGCAACGGGAATTTTTGGAGGATTGGCTTTGTTTGCAATGATTTTGGGAATTTCGATTGTGGCTAATATGTTTTTGAAGAAGCTGAAATTGCATTTTTGGCCAGCCAGGTCGATGGGTCTGGTATTTATTTCAATAGGAGCTTTCTTGTTGATGATTTTGTCGTCTTATTTTGAGCTAATTAATTTGTCGAAGGTGTCGATTTTCCCGGTTCTCCTGATGATTTTGTTGGCAGAAGATTTTGTGAGAACCCAGCTAGTGAAGAGTAAAAGTGAGGCAAAAAAGCTAACGATTGGGACCCTAATTTTGTCGATGGTGGGTGCTTTGGGGATGTCGGTGAGAGTGGTACAAGAATCGGTGATACTGCACCCAGAGATTGTGATTGTGGCAGTACTGGTAATTAATTTGTGGGTAGGAAGCTACAGTGGGATAAGATTGACTGAAATTGGTAGATTTAAAGAAGCAGTTAGAGTGAAGAACAAGAAGCAAGATTCAAGATTCAGGATTCAGGATAAAAAATAAGATACAAAATATAGAATTATGCTAAAGAATTTAATAAAGACAATTAAGAAGGTGGGGGAACTAAAACAGTATAGGAAGTTCTTAACGAAGAATGAAAGAAACAAAATGTACTTGAGGAAGAATTCGGCGAGCGGAAGATCGTTGGCGGATTCTAAATTTAAGACTAAATTGAAATTGGCTAAGGCTGGAGTAGGAGTACCAAAGCTATTAGCAAGATTTAGAACAGAGGAAGATGTAGAAAAATTTGAGTGGAATAAGCTTGAGGGAAATTTCGTGATTAAACCGGTGTCGGGATATGGTGGTGATGGAATTATTATTATTAGGAAAAGAGGTAAGTGGGCTGGAGATTGGGTGAAGATGGATGGGGAGACGGTGAGTACTCAGGATATACAGGCACATTGTATGGAGATTCTGGCGGGAAAATATAGCTTATATGGAATGCCGGATAGCGTGCTAGTGGAAGAAAGAATTAAGATTCATCCGATGTTTTTGTCGATTACGAAGGCGGGGACGCCTGATATTAGGGTGATTGTATATAATAGTGTGCCAGTGATGGCAATGTTTAGAATTCCGACGGAAAAATCGGGAGGTAAGGCTAATTTGCAGCAGGGAGCTTATGGACTGGGAATTGATTTGGCAACTGGAATTACGACTTTTGGGACAGAGGGTAAGAGTGAGACGGTGACAAAGATATATGATTTTGGAAAAAAGAAAATGCGAAAGGTGAATGGAATTAAGATTCCGTTTTGGAAAGAAGTGTTGGAGACGGCAATTAAGTGCCAGAAAGCGATTGGGGGGTTGGGATTTTTGGGAGTAGATATTGTACTTGATAAGGATAAGGGTCCGGTAGTGCTAGAAGTGAATGCGAGACCAGGCTTATCGATTCAAATTTGTAATAAGGCTGGGTTGAAAGCAAGAATGGAAAAGGTGGAAGATATGGAGGTGAGATCGGTGGAACATGGAGTGACCTTGGCTAAATATTTGTTTGGAGAGAGTTTTTTTGAAAAGGTGGAAGCTAAAGAAAAGACTCAAGTGGTGAAGCCACTAGAGCAAATTAAAATAAAACTAGGTCCCGACTTCGCCAAGGCTTCGACGGGTAAAAAAGGGAAACATTGGGTGAAGGAAATTAGGGCCAAGGTGGATACTGGGGCATTTAGGAGTTCGATTGACAAGAGTTTTGCGGAATCTTTGGGATTGCTTGATGAGAGTAAAATTCTTTATTATAGACATTATAGATCGAGTTTGGGGAAGCATAGGGATAGGCCGGTGGTCGGTTTGACTTTTTGGTTGAAGGGGAAGAAGATTGTGACGGCAGTGAATGTGGCTGATAGACATAAACTGAGGACGAAGTTTTTGTTGGGAAGAAAAGATTTGGAAGGATTTTTAGTTAGTGCTAAAAAATAATATGAAAATACTGCAACTTGATAATAAATTTTTCGTACTCGCTACCTTCGGGCTCGGCGTAAGCTGGCTCGCGTTCGCTGCGTGCGAAAAATTAATTATCTTCGTTGCTTTAGTTTGAATAAAAATTAACTTAATAATATGAAAGATAAAGCTAAAATCGGACTGTTCTTTGGAGGTAAGATTTCCCAACATTTACTATTGCTTAAAAAGGCGGCAAAGAGATTGGGGGTGAGGTTGGATTTGCTCTCTTATAATAGAGTATGTTTTGATTCTGAGAATCAAAAAGTGATGATACGAGGGTCGGTGGGAGAAGAATCGAGATTGGGCTATGAGGGATCGATGAAGGAAGTGGGAGAGTATGATGTGTTGTTTTTTAGAACTACAGGAAAACATTGGGAAGAAGTGGATTTGGTGATTAGGGCTGTGGAGGAAAACAAAAATAAAGACGTGGTGGTGATTGATCCTTTGGTGAGATTTGGAAAGCCATCGTATGCCTGCAAGGCTTGGCAAATGTTGAAGTTGAAAGAGGCTGGAATTGAGGTGCCGAAGACTGTTTATGGATCCTTGTGGTATTTGTATGAGTTTATGAAAATCAGTTCAGATTCTCGTCAACGAATTTTGTCCGTGCTCACGCCCTTCGGGGATAAACCCACTCGGATGATTGCGCGCGGAAAAATTGTTGACTCCGAATCTATTGCAAACATGCATTTTCCGGTGATCTTGAAGGGAAGTGGAGGTGATAGGGGGACTCGAGTGTTTAAAGCTAATAATTTGGAAGAATTGGGTTCTTTGGTGAGAGAGCTAAGAATGAGTGAAATTAAGGAAGGAAGAAGGTATATGTTGCAGGAATATATTGAAAATGATGGTGATTATAGAGTGTTGGTGTTGGGAGATAGAGTGCTTGGAGTGATGAAAAGATCGAGCCAAAGCAAGGCTGAATTTAGAAATAATTTTTCGGCGGGAGGGAAAGTGGAAGTGGCTGATTTGCCTGAGAATATTAAAAAGATGGCAGTGGAGGCGGCCAGAGTATGCGGATTGGCGATTGCTGGTGTGGATGTGGCCTTTAGGAATTTTGATATGAGTAAGCCAGTGGTGTGGGAAGTGAACAAAGGGCCGCAATTTAAAGGATTTATGGAAGCGACTGGAATTGATGTACCTGAAGAAATAGTTAAATATTTAGTTAGTTTAAAAAAATAGATGATAATAGACTCGATACTAAATTTTTAGTGCTCGCTACCTTCGGGCTCGGCGTAAGCTGGCTCGCGTTCGCTGTGCTCTAAAAATTTAGTATCTTCGTCTAGATATATATTTAAATAAATAGTATGAAAAGAAAAATATTAGTCTTAACAATGTCGCAATCGCAAAGTAATTTTGAGGTGACAAGATTGGTGGAAGAAGCGGCAAAACATGGGATTGAGGTGGAGAGAGCTTTGTACAGAGATTTAACTTTTGATTTGACCAGTGATAAGGAAAAAGTGTTTGTGAAAGGGAAAGAAATTACTCCAGAAAACACAATGGCAGTGTGGTTTAGGGTGGCAGGGACAATTAGTGGAAAATATACTGAGGGAAGGAATTTGCTGATTCGAGTATTGAGATCGAGAGGAATTTTTTGCGCCAACCACAAAGGATATTTGGGCTGGACGAGAATGGGGAAGATTGCTCAACACGCAGTGTTTGTGGAGAATCAGATTCCAGTAGTGCCAACCAGAATTTTTTATCAAATTAGCCAGGTGCTAGATTTGAAAAACAAGTCGAAAGAGAAATTTGGAGATTGGGATTTTCCAATTATTGCCAAGCACGAGAGAGGCTACCAGGGGAAGTCGGTACGAAAATTTAAGAGCTGGAAGAGAGTGGAAAGATGGCTAAATAAAATAGATGAGATTAATTTGGGAATGTTTTTGTGGCAAAAATGTTTGCCGACCAGATGGGATTTGAGAATAATTGTGCTGGGTGGAAAAGCGATTGGAGCCATGAAAAGATCGGCAGTAGGAAAAGAATTTAGAAGTAATTTTTCACTAGGTGGGAATGTGGAAAAGTGGGAATTGTCCGAAGATGATAAAGTTTTGGCGGAAAAAGTGGCTAAGGTGTGCGGGCTTGATTATTGTGGTGTGGATATTATGAAGGACGATGAAGGTAATAGTTATATTCTGGAGGTAAACCGACAGTGTCAATATCAGGGATTTGAGAAAGCGACGGGGATTAATGTGGCTGAGAAAGTAGTGGAAATGCTTTCAGAAATGACTTATGATGGTAGTAGTGAAAAGGAGTCGATGGATACAATTTTTGGCAATATTAGCTGTTGTTAGCATTGGAACGTACAAAAGCGTAGTTCCTTCTGAGGCAGCACTAACCACACCTTATTGTGGAAAATGTGGTGATACTTGTGTGGATACACCAGAATCTTTTGCGGCATGTCCGGCGACAACAAGAGATGATTTTGAATGTTTGATGGTGGATGGGGTTTGCGAGACGGTGACCATTGGTGATCCTGAAGTGCCGACATTGACGCCAACAGTGGCGGCTCCAACACCATCCGATAGAGATCAATCTTGTATGGCATGTGGAAGCGAGTGCAAGTGGGTGGTACCAGGAATAGATAGTTGTTTGCCAACTATTGGCAATTTTGTATGTATGGAGCAGGGGGCAAACTGTGTGGTGAAAGAAGTGTCGTACCAGATTACACCGACGTCGGGTGCACCAACAAGCGATTTAGATGTGTGTGTGGTTTGTGGAACAAAAGAGTATGGAGATGCAAATTGTGATGGATCGGTGGAATTGGATGATTTTGTAGTATGGAGAGCTGATTATATAAATGGTATGAATAGTAGTTGTACAAATGGTGACTTTGATGGGGATGGGAGAGTGGAACTGTCTGACTTTGTAATATGGAGGAGTGGGTATATTAATGGACTACCTAAGAAGACATTATCGGGCGAAATTGAGAATCCTGGTCCAATTAAACCAACAATTACTGGTTTTGAAGAATATTAATTTAAGGTAATATTTATATAGCAAATGAAAATAGTAGGTAAAATTTTAACTTTGGTAATAGTGTTGGCAGCTTTGGGAGCAGGAGTGTACTTGGTGATGAAAAACCAGGAAACCAGAAGAGGAGCGGCAGCAATTACACCATCGTTGATATTTCAATCGCCTAAGAATGAAGGCTTGGCGGTGGGAGAGCAATTTACTATTAATTTGGCGGTAGATACTAAATCGAGTTCGATGAAAGTGTCGGCTTTTGAGGTTCATTTGGCTTTTGATAACACTAAGATAAGAATTGATGAGGCGACGCCAAGTTGGTATAGTTGGGATTCAGCCAGTTTGTATAGTAGACAAACAAGTTTCTTTAAACACCTGGAAGGGGATGATTTGTCGGATTTGAGCAAACCCGCTGATTTGAAAGGAAGATTTGAAATTAATAATGATACGGGAGTGCTGACTTTGAGTGGTATTTCGACGAGAGGAAATGATGATTTGTGTTCGGGAGTGGTGCAAACTTATAAAATTAAGGGAACGATTTTGGCGGAGGGACAAAGTAAATTTACGCTAACTGGAACATTAAATAATGCAGCTATTACTGAAATTAGTTCGAGTGGAGCAGGACAACCTGAGACGATTGCAATCGACCCAGCAGTAGAGTTCTTCGTGAGTACTGGTAGTAGTAATGTGAGTCCGGAAGAATCGAGCCCGACACCAACTCCAAGCGGAGTGATTGATGGAAATGATATGACGTCAACACCAGGTGATGAGCCAGAAGCAACAGCAACACCAACTAGTCCTGCAGCAACAGCGACTCCAACAAAGCCTGCAGCAACAGCGACTCCAACTAGTGGGATTAGTGATAGTTGTAGTAGTGATAATGATTGTGGAAACAATGAGAGCTGTGGAAATGATGGAACTTGTAGTGCTTTGAGCTGCCAAGACAATAGCGGGGTAGATATGACTTGTAAGAATTTGGTGACTGCGGCACACGAATGTAGTGTGGTGACTAATAAAAATGATGGGGTGAGTTGTGGAAGCGGAAAGGTGTGTACAGCGGGTGAGTGCATTAGTAGCGGTAGTGTGGGAATACTGAACTTTAAGATGGCTTTTGCCGGAGTGAGTGCTAAATCGAAATGTGCCACTGATTGGAAAGTAAAAGCGATTGTGCGGGATGCTAATGGAACAATGAAGACTTATGAGGATGTGGTACTGAGTTTGGATGAAAGTTCGGCGGCGAAGAATATATATAAGGGTAGTATTGCCTTGGAAGGAATTAGCTCACAAAGTGGTTTGTCGGTGTTCTTGAAGGGTCCTAAGCATATTCAAGTGAAATATGGTGAGGATAGTCAATCGGAAATGTATAACCGAGAAGGTGGAAACTTGAGTGTGACGACCGATATTAATACAAGCAAGTGGTATGACTTTAGTAACTATGCCATGGGTCCTGGAGATGTGAATCAGGATGGAGTAGTAAACGCTTTGGATTTCTCGATTGTGAAGTCGAAATCCTTGTCGCATGAGGTAGTAAGCGAGGGAGTTTACTTAGAAGAAGACTTGGATGGAAACTGTATTATGAATACAAATGATGTGTTGCTTTTGAGAGAAACTTTGAAAGATAAACAAGATCAAATTTATTAAAGATTGTGTTATACTAACTGCACAGTCCATTCGCCTTCGCATGAAGCTATGGCGTAACAATGGGTGATTAGCTCAGTTGGTTAGAGCACCGTCCTGATAAGACGGGGGTCGGAGATTCGAGTTCTCCATCACCCACACTTTGTAATAATCGAATAGTCATCTGGGTCGGACCCAGCCTACGCAAGCTTCGGCGGGCAAAGGATTCGAGTTCTCCATCACCCACAAAAAACCCTTCCTCACTCCTTCCCTTCACAGGGCAGGACGTTGGATAGAAGAGGAATACAAAGATAGATGATCTCTCGATCGGATGATTACTTTGAATAAACCCCTCGGTGCAAAAGCCCCATCCCCTTTAAAAGGGAACGCTTATTCTTGAGTGGTATGAGATAATTAAAGGGTGAAAAAATGGTATTGGATATTGGTTGTGGTTGGGGTAGTAATAATAGGATTGGTGAGTTGGATGGTTTGGAAAGATAAAATTCCTTTGAACGATCCTTTGGGAAGAAATAATGGGTATGTGAGAAATAGGGGAGACTATAAAGTAATTGGATTCTTGCCGACTTGGATGATTGGGAAAACAAAAGACTATACGACTGAGCTGGATGAATTGGTGTTTTTGGGGATTGAGGCAGATGAGAATGGAGATTTGATATGGGAGCTGCAATCGAAAAAGATAAATAATGAGACATATATTGGAATGAAGAATAAAATTCGGGCGGCGGGAGGCAAAAATATTGTGGGAATTAAACTATTTGATGATGAAAAATTACATACATTTTTGGCGAGTGATACGGCGAGAAGAAACTTGATAGAACAAATTAAGGCAGTGGTGGTGACGGGAAATTTTGATGGTGTGAATATTGATTTTGAATTTATGAATGACCCGAACGCAGTGATGGGAGATGAGAATTATAGATTTATGAAAGAGCTAAGCGAAGCGGAAGTAGGAGTAATTAGCTTGGATGTGTTTGCGAATACGGTGATTAAAGGAGATGTGGGTGAACTAAATAGAATGCTGGAAGTAATCGATAATTTGATTGTGATGGCGTATGATTTTCATAGACCGGGGAGTAATAATGTGGGGCCAGTGGCACCGATTAAATCGGAAGTGGGTGAGAGGAATATTATGGAAGTGGTGACGAAAGTGGTGGATGGAGGATTGAACAAAAAGAAAGTGATTTTGGCTTATCCTTTGTATGGATATGAATGGAAAACTAGTGTGGATGAGTACGGAGCGAAGGCGGTGAAGGGGTGGTCGGCAATGGCTTCGTACAAGAGGGTAAAAGAATTGATTCACGATTCACAATTCACGATTCAGGAAGTAAAAACAGAAGATGATGAGAAAATTAAACTGGAAGATGGGGTTTTAAAATTAAGGTGGGATGAGTTGTCGATGAGTCCGTGGCTATCGTATTTTGATGGAGGAGAAATGATGCAGATTTATTTTGAGAATTTGGAAAGTTTGAGATTGAAATTTAATTTGGTGGCAGAAAGCCAGATGGGAGGAGTAGGGTTTTGGGCTTTGGGATATGAGGGGGAGACAAATGAGGTGTGGAAGACGGTGGATGAGGAGCTGAAATAGCTTGGTGATATAATTCGAGTAGTATTGATTTAATTATAAATGGCTAGAAGAGTTGAAGCAGAAGAGTATCTTAAAGGTGATAATTCAGAAAAAGTTAGATATATCTGGAGTGCGTGGCTTGTTGATCGTGGTATACATGAAATGTATCAAATGGTGAGGGGTTTCCTTGAACATGGGAGGGTGGACTTAAAGTTTTTATTTGAGATCAATTTTAATAATTCACCGACAGAAATTTTCGATTGTATACAATTCTATTTTAAGTCTCACGATTTGTACGCAGGACAATTTTTTAGAAAAACAGTTGAGATTTGGAGGACGATGGATGATGATAGAAAAAGCATATTAACGTCTGGAGATATAACAATTGAAGATGAATATGACAGGTTTGTTGAGACATTGGAGAGTAAACTTAATGATCCTAATTGAGTTGATTGGTACTGGAGATAGAGGCTGAGATGTGATTAAATTATGCTCATGACAGCAATAAAATGGGCGATTGAGTTCTTTTTGCATATTGATAAACATTTGGCCGAGATAATCGGAATGTTTGGAGGTTGGAGCTATGCAATTTTGTTTGCGGTGATTTTTGTGGAAACAGGATTGGTGATTATGCCTTTTTTGCCTGGAGATTCTTTGCTTTTTGCAGCTGGAGCTTTGACGGCATCGCTGGGAGTATTCAATCATTGGCTACTTTGGGTGTTGATGATGTTGGCGGCAGTGGTTGGGGATACGGCTAATTATTGGATTGGCCATACGGTGGGAGCTAAAGCATTTGACCCAAATTTTGAAGTAAGTTTGATGGGAAAGAAAATTAAGATGAGTAAAATTTTGAAGCCAGAATATATGGAGAAAGCCCAGGGTTTTTATGAGAAGCATGGTGGGAAGGCAATTGTATTGGCAAGATTTGTACCAATTGTGAGAACTTTTGCACCTTTTGTGGCTGGAGTAGGCAAGATGAATTATTCGAAATTCATTTCTTATAATGTGATCGGCGGAGTGGCTTGGGTGTCGGCATTTTTGTGGGGAGGATATTTCTTTGGTAATTTGCCAATAATTAAGGACAATTTCCATTATTCGGTGGTGATTATTATTGCGGTGTCGTTTGTGCCGGTGGTGATGGAATTGGTGAAGGCGAGAAGGGAAAAGACTTCTTAATGACGTAGATAATGGGTATACTAGTGTATGTCTGATGGTGTTGGAGAAAAAATCGTATTTGGGGGAGATAAAAGATGGGATGATTCACCAGTATGGAAGTCTAATTTGGTTGGTTTACCGAAGAACTTGCAAGGTAAGGTGGTGGTGGAGTTTTATTCTGGTAGTGATAAGGAAAGTATTGGCAGTGAGGTGTTGGGTAGAGGAGGAAGGTATGTGTCGGTTACATTGAGTGATGACAATACTCATGATGTAAGTTTTAGGGGTAGAGCAGGGGAGATAGTGAGAGGGTTTGAGGATAATTCAGTTGATTATGTGGTGTTGTATGGACCACCATGGTGGGAGGGTAATAGAGATATGGGGAGAGTATCGAGGTTTAGTAGTATTGGTGTTGAACAGCTAGAAGAAGTGGTTGTGAATTCGATGCGCATAATTAAGAAAGAGAACGGTAATTTTATGGCTATGGGAATTGGTTTTTCGAGGAATGACTTTGAAAAGGCACGGGAAATCGTGGGGAAGACTGATCCTGGTTGGATGTGGAGTTGGGAGGAGGTGCCTGAGATGGGTAAAGATAATAGAGGAGAGTCGTATGGTTTTATTAAAATCGAGTACAAGAAACTGGTTTGGGGAGAATAATTTTTACTTGTAATTTGGTCGTTGACTAGGCACAAGTGATCGTATAAAATAGGGACACTTGCTTGATATGCAAGGCGCTAAAGTAAATGAGGATAAAATCTTTAGAGGTAAAGAAAAATACGTAAGAATAGGGGTTTTATATAGCGCCGGAAGCTTTTGAGCAACCGGTCTTTTTTATTATAGAAAAAGCCGAAGTACATTGAACAAAAAAGGATCGTACCTGCTTGGGGCAGGATAGCCAAGTGAGCAGGGTCTTTGAGGGCCTGTGGCTTAGTTGGTTATAGCGCTTCATTTGCAATGAAGAGGTCGGGAGTTCGAATCTCCCCAGGTCCACAAAAAAGATGTCAGATCTCAGATGTCAGATCTCAGAAATGAGACGATAAATGCGACTGAATCTTGTCCGCCTAGTGCGGATCAAACGTTAACAATCTGTTTTTTTGGTTTACTTTCAATTTCTTGGCAACTTAATTGAGTTGCCTAACCCGCCTCATCGGCGGGTAAATTTTATTGGATAGTTTTAATAAAGCAAATGGTGGATGCCTTGGTTGCTAAAGCCGAAGAAGGACGTGGGAGACTGCGAAAAGTGTCGAGAAGCTGTCAACAAGCTGTGATCCGACAATGTCCGAATGGAGCAATCCACTCTGTAGTAATGCAGAGGAGGCTGGTATTTATACCGGCCGGGTAAGCCTGGGAACTGAAACATCTAAGTACCAGGAGGAAAAAAAATCGTATGAGATTCCGTTAGTAGCGGTGAGCGAAAGCGGAAAAGCCTAAACCCCGATTTATCGGGGGGTTGCAGGGTCCAAAATAACGACCTTGAAGATTAAAAGAAGCTTCTGGAATGGAGCGCCAAAGTGGGTGAAAGCCCCGTATTGTAAAATCGAGTAAAGGTAGGTTTGGATACCTAAGTACCACGGGACACGCGAAATGCCGTGGGAATCTGGGGAGACCAATCTCTAAGGCTAAATACTTTAGCAGACCGATAGTGAACTAGTACCGTGAGGGAAAGGTGAAAAAAACCCTTGATTAAGGGAGTGAAAAGATCTGAAACCATTTGCTAACAAACAGACAAAGAGGACTTGTTCCTTGATGTCGTGCCTATTGAAGAATGAGCCTGCGAGTGTTCTCAATTATCAAGTTTAACCCGGCCAAGCCGGGGAAGGCGTAGCGAAAGCGAGTCTGAATAAGGCGATTAGGTAATTGGGGATGACCCGAAACCGCTTGAGCTAACCATGGACAGGGTGAACGGCAATGAAAGTTGTCGGAAAGCCCGTACCGATTACTGCTGCAAAAGTATCGGACGATCTGTGGTTAGGGGTAATATGCCAATCGAAAGCGGATATAGCTGGCTCTCTCCGAAATATATATAGGTATAGCGTCTAGTGTTTAATAGCGGGGGTAGAGCTACTGGATGAATGTTTCTGGCGCAAGTCAGGGCATTTAACTAAACTACGAATACCGCTATTCCAAGCTAGGCAGTCAGTCCGTCCGGGCTAAGCTGGATGGGCAAGAGGGGAAGACCCCAGACTATCATCTAAGGTCTCTAAATCTATGCTAAGTGGGAAAGGTGGTGAAGCACCTAAGACAGACAGGAGGTTGGCTCAGAAGCAGCCATCCTTTAAAGAAAGCGTAATAGCTCACTGTTCGACTCTGATTTATCAGGGTCGGTGCTTTGCGCCTAAAATGTAACGAGGCTAAAGCATAGTACCGAAGTTGTAGACTTTTTCCGTTTATTCGGAAGGAGTAGTAGGAGAGCGTTCTAGTTGCAGTGAAGGTCAAGGCGGAAGCCAGGCTGGAGCGGCTAGAAGTGAGAATGCAGGCATGAGTAACGAAACTCGAGTGAGAACCTCGAGCGCCGAAACACCTAAGGTTTCCTCAGCTACGTTGTTCGACTGAGGGTCAGGCGATCCTAACACGAGGCCCTAATTAATAGGGGCGTAGTGGATGGACAACCGGTTAATATTCCGGTCCTGTTTTTTATTCGTTATTACTTGGGGCGTTACGATGTATGGTAAATCTGGTCTGGCAGTGAAATCGCCAGATTTAAGCGAGGTAGTAAGGAGGGATAGGAAAATCCGTTCTTCCGTTATAAAACGATGCGCGAATAAGACTCCGGTGCAAATCGGGGAATCAGATCGAGTCCATGTATCCGAGAAACGCGTCGCAAGGAGAATAAAGAATATTCGTACTAAAACCGACACTGGTGGGTGGGTCGAGTAGACCTAGGCGATTGGAAGAAAGATAGTTCAGGAACTTGGCAAATTAGCTGGGTGTAAGCTATGCAAGATACCCTGCCCCGATTAACCTCGGGGTTACAACAAAAGAATACACGGCGACTGTTTATCAGAAACACAGGTCCATGCTAACCCGTAAGGGGATGTATATGGGCTGAAACCTGACCGGTGCCAGAAGGTTAAAAGAGAGAGTGATTGTCGCAAGACATGAGCTTTCGATACAAGCCCTGGTGAACGTCAGCAGTAACTCTAACTGTTCTAAGGTAGCGAAGTCCTTTGTCGGGTAAGTTCCGACGCGTATGAAAGGTTTAACGACCGTGTAACTGTCTTAACTATCTATCCAGTGAAATTGAAAGAGCGGTGAAGATGCCGTTTAACCACTACAGGACAAAAAGACCCCATGAAGCTTTACTGGATCTTTACATTGACAAGGATTTGATGATTGTCGAGCGTAGGAGGGAGCCTTCGGGCGCCAATGGAACACCTCCCTTTGTCATTTTTGAGTCTAACCTCAACAATGAATCTTGATTGAGAGACAGTGTATGGTTGCTAGTTTGCCTGGGGCAGGCACCTGCAAAAAAGTAACGCGGGTATACAAAGGTTGACTTGGTCCGGCAAGAAATCGGACTATAAGTACAAAAGCATAAGTCAGCTTGACTGTGAGACTTACTAGTCGAATCCACCTTATGGTGGAGTTCCGTACAATTTGATAACGGAAACAGGGTCGAAAGACGGTTTTAGTGATCCTCGTGACTCATTTGGTATGAGCACGGGCTTACTGGATAAAAGCTACTCTGGGGATAACAGGCTAGTCGCATCCGATAGTTCATATTGACGATGCGGTTCGGCACCTCGATGTCGACTTGGCGCATCCTGGCCCTGAAGAAGGGGCCAAGGGTTGGTCTGTTCGCCCATTAAAGCGCTGCGTTAGTTGGGTTCAGAGCGTCGCGAGACAGCTCGGTCTCTATCCGTAGTGGTCGTTGGAATTTTGAAGGGATTCGTCTACAGTACGAGAGGACCTAGACGAGGGAACCTCTAGTGTGCCAGTTGTTCCGTCAGGAGCATCGCTGGGTAGCTACGTTCTTATAAGATAACTGCTGAAAGCATCTCAAGCAGGAAGCTGACCCTAAGATTAGAATTCCTATTCCGGCGCAAGTCGGAAGAGAGATCTCCGGGAGACTACCGGATAATACTTTACGTGTGGAAGGTCTGTGAGGGCTTAAGCTAAGTAAAGGATAGATCGAAGAAACTTTTCAATAAAATCTGGCTCTTTGGACGTCTTTTCTTGACGATCAAGGAGCTGGAGTAGGTAACTCAATTAAGAGGCCAAGATAATTAGTAGTAAACCAAATAGTTTGATTTTTGAATTCCGGTCGCCTGAGCGAGATGGTACCACCTCTTCCCATTTCGAACAGAGTCGTGAAACGTTTTAGCGCCGACAATAGTTTTCCCGCAAGGGATCTTGAAGATAGGTCGCGGCCGGAATTGAGAAATCAACTAAATCTCCCTTTGACAAGGGAGACTTAAAAGATAAAACAGATTGTTAATATATCCGCTTTCGCTGAAGCTTCAGCGTGACAAGGGCGGATTTTTTTTGGTATCATGATTTCATGAACATGGTTTTGTTGGTAGTTATTTTGTCCTGTGCATTGATGATGATATTTTGGTTAATAAAACATATTAATCTAGTATTGAAGAATTACGGCATTAGGATAAAGATAGGTGGAGATTACAATGGGACTTCAATGAGTTTTGTGAAACCAGGACAGGCGAGTTTTTATGAAAAATTTAGATTGAAAGTGTTAGTGATCACTTATTTATTTTTTATTTTTTATTTAATTCTCATATTGTATAGAATAGTTTTGAGAATGATAGGATAATGTGGTCGCGGCCGGAATTGAGAAATCAAGCAAATCCCTCTAAATCTCCCTCTGGCAAGGGAGACTTAAAAGATAAAACAGATTGTTAATATATCCGCTTTCGCTGAAGCTTCAGCGTGACAAGGGTTGATTTTTTTTGTGATAACGGATGAGGGCGGACACGTCGGTCCGCCCGTACATATGGATTATATCGGATTGATGTGCTAGAATAGACGAGTTCATTTTGAGCGAATTATTGGTTTATTTAGGGTATTTAATCCCATGAATAAACTCCCTTGAGGAGTTTTTTTAATTCCGCCTCGTCGGCGGACTAAAGATGGCTAAAAAAATAAAGAAAGGAAAAAGACAGATTTTATCGATGGAAGATCTGTTGAAAATTGAAGGTATTGAACTGTCCGGTCTTAAGAAAGGACAGGAAACAAGAGGAAAAATCACCTCGATAAAAAATAAAGCAATCTACATTGATGTTGGAGGAAAATCCGACGCAGTAGTAAGCGGAAAGGAATTCGAATTTGTGCGTGATTATGTGAATGATTTGAAAGTTGGTGATGAAATTGAAGTTCAAATTAAATCGCCTGAGAACGATAAGGGTCAGATTCTAGTGTCGATTCGAGGCGCAGCTTCGGGATACGGCTGGAATTACTTTACTGAAAAGCAAAAAGCTGAAGGTGAGGTGACTGTATTTGCAAAGGAATTGAACCGAGGCGGGGCAGTGGTTATTGCACCGTTTGGTTTTTATGGATTCATTCCTGGTTCTCAGATCGGATCGAAATATGATGGAGATCCTGATAAGATGATCAATAAGAAAATTAAAGTTAAGGTGTTGGAAGTAGACCAAGCCAAAAACAGATTGGTTTTCTCGGAAAGATTGGTGTCTGAACCTAATAAAGTAGGCGAGGAAGTGTCGGCTATCGGCGATTTGGAAATCGGTGATGTGTTTGATGCTGAAATCGTGAGAGTTGAACCTTTCGGAATTTTCGTAAGAATTGATTATGGTGAATTAACTTTGGAAGGTTTGGTGCATATTTCGGAAATCTCTTGGGAGAAAGTAGACAATGTGTCCCAGATGTACAAAGCTAAAGAGAAGATTAAAGTAAAATTGATTAATAAGACTGAAGGAAGACTGCAATTCTCAATTAAGAGAATGAGTAATGATCCTTGGGAGAATATTTCCGACAGATATCCAAAAGACAAAGAGGTTGATGGCGAAGTAGTTCGAATTGCCAACTTCGGTGCTTTGGTGAAATTGGAATCGGGAATTGAAGGATTGATTCATGTGTCTAAATTGGCTGGAAATCCTGGATTGAAAGAAGGAGAGAAAGTCCAAGTTTACATTGAATCGATTGACGTGGCTAAAAGAAAAATTTCTTTGGGCTTGGTGACTTCGAATAAAAACGTGATTTATAAATAAAATCTCCCCTGCCCCTCTTTGAAGAAAGAGGGGTAAAAGAGACCCCGGGGAAACTCGGGGTTTTTTGGTGGTATAATAGGCAGTATGGTAAATAATAAAATTGAAGAAATGCTTAATCCGTTTGTTGGACGATTGTGTAGAAATTGTGGTGAGGATGGATGTCCGAAGACAATAGTTGTTGATGATGGTAATAGTGTGTTGCCACATTGTTATAGAAAAAGAGATAGGGTGACTAATCTCATGTTACTTTTGGTTGAAGAGTATCCCGAGATGTCGGATGCTACAGTGGAGAAAATTGATCAGTATCTGGGTGAAATTGTTTGTCGATAGAAATTAATATATGGAAAGATGGGGTGTTGTCGTAGATTTCCAGAAGTACAAATTGAAGCACTAAGTTTGCTTAATTATGTGTGTCCGATGAAAAGAGGTGGGGTATGTGGTATGGTTGGAATTGGGGACCAAACTTGTGATTATGAGAGATCGGAACTAGGGCAGGATAGGAAAAGTGTGGCTTATGGGGAGGTGGTGCAAGAGAGAAAAAAACAACATGGAATAATTTCAAGGAAGGATAAGGTATTATAATTGTAGATATGAAAAAACAAAAAGAAGTAGAAAAGGGAATTAGCTATGATACAAAAACAATAATTACGGTGATCTGTTTGGTGGTACTGTATCCTGTTGGAGTGGTGTTGATGTTTGTGTGGATGAAGTGGAAGTGGTGGGTAAAATTGTTGGTGTTGTTGCCAGTTTCATTGTTTATATTTTTGCCAATATTGGCGGCAGCAATTTTGATAGCAATTAATCCAAGTGCCCAAATTGAGAAGGCTAAAAAGGTAAATGACTGTAATACTGTTTGTGCGATGAAGTATGATGATAGTCAGAGTGTGGATATGTGTATAAAAGAATGTGTGGCTACGACAGTTGGACAAGAGGAGTAGAAAGGGTTATGATGGTGTAGATGCCAGAAAATTGTGCGTGGTGCAGAAAAGTTAAAAGTGACGTAGGTTTGTGGTTGGATGGAAGTATGTACGTATGTTTTAGTCCAAGATGTAAAAGCAGATTTGCAAGAAGAGTGTTGACAGTTGAACACGGAGAGGTAAGGAATTGTCATAAAGAGAATGCAAAGGCGAATAGGCGAAGAATACGGCAAGCTAAGGCAGAAAATCAAACAACTTCGTGAGAGGCGCTAGAAATGAAGATTTTTAGATATCAGATGTTCAGATACTCAGAAATATGAGATGAGTGATATGCGAATAATACCCGAAGTGGTAGAATGAGTGATGAAGAAAATTTCAGGAACTGTTTTTGTGTGTTCAAATTGTGGAAATGAATTTAGGAGATGGGCGGGACAGTGCCCGAGTTGTAAGGAATGGAATAGTTTGAAAGAAGTGACAGGGAGAATTTCGGGGACAACATCGAAAGGGGGAAGAGTACAGAGGTCCTCCCGGACAGAAAATAAAAGTGAGGTCGTAAATTTGGGCCGCCTTCGTCAAAACTCCGGCGAGCCGAGGGAAATTGTAGATGTGTTTTCGACCAACATAGGGGAATTTGATAGAGTATTGGGTAAGGGAGTTGTTCGAGGAGCAGTGGTGCTGTTTGCGGGAGAGCCAGGGATTGGAAAGTCGACACTTTTGACGCAACTTGTGGGTAATGTTGGTGGGTTGTATGCGGCAGGAGAGGAGTCGGCGGAGCAGATTGGATTGAGAGTGAAGAGATTGGGTTTGGATGCAAATAAGTTCGATGTTTTAGGGACAAATTCAATTGATGAAATTATTGAAGTTTTGGAACGAACAAATAAGTTGTACAAATTAGTGGTGGTGGACAGTATTCAGGTGATGATGGCGTCGGAGGCGAGTGGAGCGACGGGGTCGCCGAGCCAAATTAGGGAAGGAACCTTCCGACTAGTAGAAGCAGCAAAAAGATTGGGGGTGGCAATTTTTATTGTGGGGCATGTGACCAAAGACGGGGACATTGCCGGACCGAAATTGTTGGAGCATATGGTGGACACGGTACTTTATTTTGAGGGAGAGAAAAATGGAGACTTGAGAATTTTGAGATGTAGTAAGAATCGATTTGGAAGTAATGATGAGGTGGGAGTGTTCGTGATGGAAGAAAAAGGATTGAAGGAAATGAGATCGGATGAAATTAATTTGGTTGCGTCGAATGCGATGGCGCCTGGAAAAGTTTTGACGGTGGTGATGGAGGGGAGCAGACCGATGATGGTGGAGATTCAGGCTTTAGTGACCGAAAGTTTTGGACAGTTTCCAAAAAGAGTATTTTCGGGAGTGGATTTTAATAGAGGACAATTACTGATGGCGGTGGCTCAGAAGGTGCTGGGAATTCCGATGTATAACCAGGATGTGTATGTGTCGGTGAGTGGAGGACTACGAATTGAAGATACGGGAGCAGATTTGGCAGTGGTGGGAGCGATATGGAGTAGTTTTAAAAATCAAGCGTTAAAATCCGCCCCTAACCCATCCTTTGACAAGGAGGGGAAAAACGATGGGCAGACACACCGGTCTGCCCGTACTAATGTTTTGTGTGGGGAAGTGTCGCTTTTGGGAGAAGTGAAGAAAGTACGAGGCTGGGAAAGAAGAAAAAAAGAGGCTGAAAGATTGGGGAGGAAGATGGTGGAAATAGAGAAATTGGTGGATTTGAAAAAGATGGTTTAAAACCATTCAAAAGAGGAAACGGAGAGGGAAGAAACCCTTTGGCCTTCGACAAGCTCAGGCCATTCCCCTTCAAAAGGGGAAACGGAGGGGGAAAATGAGTAAGAATTTGATGAATCAAAATTTCTAAAGGGCGGGCGCAAGACCCGCCCGTACCTGATACATTAGTGGGAAAATAAAAAATCGTGCGTTTTGGGGGATGTGAGAGTGTGGGTAGGAAAATGTGTGGTAGGAAAGGTTAATTTTTAATTTGTATAATTGTTGGATGATCGGCTGGTGAAAAAGAGGGGATAATCCGCCTCAACGGCGGAATAAATAGTTTTCCACAATGAGTTGATTGGATGTTGATTAAGGAATTTTGGGGTTGTTCTTTAGTTATCCACAATGATATTTATACGTATTGATACATGAAACATGAATTATGATTCATGAATATATAAATATAGGATACTGATAAAAAGACGAGATAATTAATATGGGATATAGACATGGCAAAAAGGGAATTATATAATGAGATTAATGATTAGCTGGATTAAAAAGTTACTCGGGAAAAGTGAAGTTAAGAAATCGAAGGAAGTGGCTAATAAGTGGGCGAGAACACAGATTCGGGAGATGGCAAAACTGAAAGGAAAGCTGATTCTGATGTAGTTTGAAAATTAGGGAGATTGCTCCGATACTCATTGGATTCGATCGGAGTTGTGTTTTTGAACAAATTTTCATCGCCAAACAGCTTGAAAATTTATGCAAAGATACAAAAAAATAAGAAACAATCTTATCGATATTCTCAAAGCAGGTGGAACACGTAAAAGATTGTTTCTTGTTTTTAAAATACAGTTTTGGGGAATGATTGTCAAATTTAGCCTTGAGGCTAAAAGTGATAAATTTAGCGGTACTGTTGAGAGTGGCAGAGGGGGCAGGTCTGCCACTTTCAACAGTGTTGCTTGATTGTGTTTGGTAGGGTCGCCTTCGCTAATGCTACGGCGAACTAAATCCTCTACTTTCAACTTGGGAGCTCTTTTTTTTGAAATTAAACCACCCACCCTGCGGGCACCCTCCCTTGAAAAGGGAGGGCTGAAAAAAGAGAAAAACCCTTTCGGCTGCGCCGAATTCCCCCTACCTCAACGGCAGGCAAGCTTCAAAAGGGGAAACAGAGAGAAGAAATTATGAAGAGAATTGTCTATACTGAAGTGTGAAATTTAGAAGTTGGTATGTAGTACTTGGATTGGTAGTAGTATTGTGCTGGCCAATGAGCGTGGAAGCAGTGGAACCTAAGGGAAATATAGATGGAATTTCGAATGGGGTGATAAGTGGCTGGGCCTATGATCCTGATGAGCCGAGCAAATCGATAACAATACATGTGTATGTGGATGGGCCAGTGGGAAATGGAAGAGTGGTAGGATCGGCAACAGCAAATAAACTAAGAAATGATGTGAATGCGGCTTACGGAATAAGCGGGAATCATGGATTTGGATTTACAATACCGAGTGAATTGTTGAAAGGGTATAGGAAATTTTATGTGTATGCGATTGATAGTCAGGGTGGGGTGAATCCTTTGGTGGCGGGAAGTCCAAAAGAAAATGGGGTGCGTCCGACGGGAAATATGAGTATTAGTAAGTCGGTACTAGGAAGTGAATTGAAAATTACGGCGATGGAAAGATTTGGAGGAGCAATTGGGTCGCTAACTTGGAAGGGAGTGGAATTTGTGGATATTGCTGACCATGGAAGGCAATTGCAAAGCGCTTGTCATTTTGATGATGAAGGCGAGTGCTACAATCCAACGGAAGCAGGGTCGATGGCTGACGGAACAAAACAAACGTCGACTTCGGAATGGCAGTATGGGAGTAATGAGGGAGGAGCGCTGAAAACTCAATCGAGAATGGCTTTTTGGTTGAGCCCAGGAGGGGTGCTTGGGGGAGGATGTGTGAGTGGGAGGGTGATTAATACTGCGCCGGTGTCGAATTTTATTTTTGGCAAGGAAATTAAGATTGGATATGATAACTGGGAAAACGTGATTGAGTATGATGTGAATTTTTGGGTGGCAGAGGATCATGGGAAGGGGGTGTTTGAAATTTTGACGGGGTATATGCCGATTAAATTTAATAAATTTTATGCCTTTGATAAGGCAACAAAATCGATTAAAAGTATTGTTTCGGGGGGAAGTGATAAGCCGGTGATTCAGGCGACAGCAGATGGGAGCTTGGCGATGGGGATTTATACGCCATGGAAACAATTGGGGGTGAGGGGGACTGATTATTATGCGGCTTATTATTCGGTGAGAGATTTTAGTGATGTGAGCGTGGCGGCAACAAAATGGAATGTGGCGATGCATAACATGACAGCGAAAAAAGGAAATTATGCATTTAAGAATTTTGTAATAGTAGGAAGTTTGGAGGAGGTGGTGAAGACGATGGGAGAGTTGATGGATTTTGAAGAAAGTGATTTGGAAGGTGACGCAAATGGAGACGGAAAGGTAGACTTGGAAGATTTTGTGATTTGGAGAGGGGAATATACAGGGGTATTGAATACAAAGAGGGCGGATTTTAATGGGGATGGAAAAGTTGATTTGGGGGATTTTGTGGTGTGGAGGGGAGCTTATGTGGGGAATTAGGTTGATTAAAATATTTTTAGTATTGGCCTTGTTGGGTTGTTGGATGCCGGTGCGGGTGGAGGCAGCAGAACCAAAAGGAGTGGTTGATGGAATTTCAAATGGAGTAATTAGTGGTTGGGCTTATGATCCAGATGAGACTGCTAAGTCGATTAATGTTCATTTTTATGTGGAAAATGAGAATGGAGGGAAGACTTTGATGGGGGGAAAAGCGACTGATGTATTGAGAAATGATGTTAATACGATATTTTCGATTAGTGGAAACCATGGGTTTGGATATGGCTTAGCGGAGGAATATCTGACTGGTTATAGAAAGTTTTTTGTGTATGGAATAGATAGTGCTGGTGGTGTGAATCCACAAATTAGTGGTTCGCCTAAGGATGGATTTAATGTTGGCGGAGGGGCGGACTATGAGATTGTGGTGTTGCCGGATACTCAGATGTATACGTACTACGATAAGTGGGTTGATAGGTTGAAGTCACAAATAGATTGGATAATTAATAACAAGGATAAAGAAAAAATTAAGATGGTGATACAGGTGGGGGACTTGACTAATATGAGTGAGGATCGTGAATGGTTGATAATTCAAGAACAGATGATGCGATTGGAGAGAGCAGGTATACCGTGGTTGGTTGCATATGGAAACCATGATACAGATGAGACAAACAGACGGTTTACTGAACGGCTGACAACAAAATATAATAAATACTTCCCGCTGAGCAGATATACAAGTAAAGGTTATTTTTATGATGAGTACGAAGAAGGTAAATCGGACAATGTGGCTTTAAAGATGGATATTGGAGATAAAAGTTGGGTATTTGTCTCTCTGGAGCATACGCCTAGAGATGGAGTATTGGCATGGGCGAGAAAGATAATGGATGACAATCCTGAGAGTGTTGGGGTAGTAATAGTTCATTCATATTTGGTTTATACAAATGAGTGGTCAGGAGAAAAGTCGTCTAGCGGTGATGCTAATAGTGGTAGAGATATATGGGATGAATTAGTGTACCCGAGTAAAAACATACGGATGGTGTTGAGTGGACACGATAATACAAATATAGGTGGTTGGGGAACTTATGGTAGGAGAGTTGATAAGAATAGCGGTGGCTTGGAAGTGTACCAGATGATGGGTAATTATCAGGGAAACAAAGATACGTATTTGGCTTTGAATGGTGGTGATGGGTATTTGAGAAGGATTAGTGTTTTTGAGAATAAGAAAAAAATTGGAGTGGCAACTTACTCGCCATATTTAAATAAATATTTTGTGAATGATGGTAATCAATTCAGATTTACCAATGTTGATTTGGAAGGAAAGAGTATTGAGGTGTCTCCAGTGGCAACAGCAACGCCAAGCATGGCAAAAGTAGCAGGAGATGCAACGGGGGATGGGAAAGTAGAACTAGATGATTTTGTAATATGGAGAAGTGAGTACTTGGGAAATGTGACAACTAAGAAAGCTGATTTTAATGGAGATGGAAAAGTAGAGCTGGATGATTTTGTAGTGTGGAGGGGGAGGTATATTTAGGAAATTTAGAAGAGAATTGTTTATACTGAGAGTGTGAAATGCTACAAATGGAGTTTATGGTTGGGATTGATACTGATATCGTGTTGGCCAAGAGGGGTAGAGGCGGCGTCGGCAGAACATTTGAAAAATGTGCAGGAAATGACTTTGGGGAAGATTGCCAGAATTTCGGATTTGTATCCAAGTAATGATACTAATTCGACCTATTTTAAGACGATAATTGATTTTAGTAATAAGGGCTATACGATTTTTAATGTGAGATTGCCGGGGAAGTTGGATGATACGGCAGGAAGTGTGAAGATGGCGGTGGAGATGATGAAAAAGATTGATACGACAACAGGGAAGAAAAATAAATATTTGGTGAATGTGGATATTTATACTGCGAATTCGAGTAGTTTATTGAAGGACAGATTGAATAATGGGAAAGAGATAGTTCAGTCGTCAATAATATGTCCGAATTTTGCTTTTGTAGATGTGACTGATACAAATCAAAGGAAGTATGTAATAGATTATTCTTCGGAATATACAAGACTAATGAATGCATCGGAAATTGGAAGCCAGGTGGTGGGGTATTTACCATACTATGGAATGTATGGAGAGACGGGAATCTATGTGGGAGATGCGGGGTGTAGTGGTAGAAATGGTGAATTTGATAGCTTTAAACATGGTTATTTGGATGTGGTAGCAGGGTATTCGGTGAATAGTTTGACTGAATTTAAGAGCTTTTATGCGACGAAAAAGACTGAAGGAGTAATTCCGGCCAATAGTGCAGTGGATGCATTGGTGGACAAAATAGATGTGAATGTGAGTTCGACTTGGCCAAAGCCGAGTGAATATGAGGCTAATAGAATTATGTATGCCTATTATTTGATGTATAGAAAAGGTGAGTCGAGAAGTTTTAATGGAGAAATTGCAAAAGCAATTGCTGGGTCGGGAGAAAGTAAGGCAATAGCTTCATTTTGTTATTTGCCGGTGAGGTATGCTCAGGCAGCTAATGGCTGGGCTGATTTTCCCGGGGCAGATTTTTGTATGGCACAAATTGGAACAGGAACTTATGGAACTAGAAAGATACTGTTGGAGACTGATTGTGTTGGTGGGAGCGATTATTCTGGGGGTAATTCTTGTTCGAGGTCGGGTAGTAATTGGTTTAGAGTGGAGACAGAGAGGACTATAAAAATGGGAGGGAATACTGCAACATTTAACAGAGCAGAGTATTGGCCAGATGAGGTGAACGCGGTGACTGAGGGGCTAAATAACAGGAGTAGTCTGTTGAATAATCAATATAAATATAGTAGACAAATTGCAATTTTAATTCCAAGTTATTCGAGAGCATTGATTAAACAGTCCAGTGGAGACCCTGCTTTTAGATTGGCCTTATTGGAACATAACTTGACAGTGGTGAGTAAATTGAATGAATTGGGTGTGTCGTATGATTTTATTTCAGAAGACGAGCTGTTTGATTTGGATGGTTTGAAGAATTATAAAGTTATCGTGATTCATGATCAGAATTTATTTTCAAAGTTGTTCCCAAGCCAATGGCAGAAGTTTTTGGCTAGGTACGCGGGGGTGGCTTTTGGTGATAATAACGGAAGTTTAGATTATGCTGGGTTGGTAACAAGAGTGAGGAATTCGGTGATGAATGTGGCTGATAGGTGTGCGAATATTTGTACTAACGCGACTTATGCTTATTTGGAAAATACGAGTTGTAGAAAGACTTGTCCGGCGGCTACAGCATTGGCAACAGCGACGCCAACAATTAAAGCAACAGCGACGCCAACTATTATGCCGAGTCCAACCGTAACAATTAAGCCAAGCGCAACGGCGACGATTAAGCCAAATGCAACAGCAACGCCAAGCATGGCAAAGGTAGTAGGAGATGCTAATGGGGATGGGAAAGTAGAACTAGATGATTTTGTGATTTGGAGAAGTGAGTATTTGGGAAATGTGACAACAAAGAAAGCTGATTTTAATGGAGATGGGAAAGTAGAGTTGGATGATTTTGTAGTGTGGAGAGGGAGGTATATTTAGAAGTTGGCTTTGTTTCGCCTCATGACGAAATTTTGCCGTGCTCACGCCCTTCGGGGATAAACCCCTCGGATGATTGCGCGCGGAAAATTTGTCATTTCGGCGAATGTTTAGTCGGTTGCCTGAAGTTGGTTTGGAGTTGACAAGGGGAGGGGGAGGAGGTAGAATAGTTAAGTTTTGAAATAATTTCCCCTGTTTTATTGGAAAAATCCCTTTTTAATGCAAACGATTGAATGAAACCCCCTTATATTTTGTTTTTTTATTAATTTTTATATTT
>QKGR01000046.1 GCA_003250375.1 Candidatus Shapirobacteria bacterium
AATGTTTTTGGATTCTGAATCTTTAATGAATTGTTTGATGGATGCGACCGAGTCGTCTTGGGAATTGTTGTAGACAATAATAATTTCGGTGGGGGTTTTTTGATCGGATAAGTTTTGATGAAATTCCAAACCCTTATCCTGAAGAATTGAACGAAGACAATTTAGGGTAATTTTTGAGGTGTTGTAGGAGACAATAATGATTGAAAGATCGGGTTTAATCATGTTGTTTTAGCATTGAACGGTAGTTGAAGTAAAGAAAAGCCAGGAGAGATTCGAGAAGGATAAAAGAAATTAGTCGCTTGGGAATGGAGACGGGAAAATTTCTGATTGTGACTTTTGATTTATAAACAACACCTTCATATTCGAGTTGATTCTTAATCCTCTTTTCGGGTTTGGTGAAAACATCATTTTCCCATTCAAAACCATTGATGTAGAGTGATTCTTTGAAAGGGATGATAAGTTCTTCGAAATAATAGCTTTGAATAGTGTTGCGAATGATTTCTTTGGCTTTTTCGGGAGGATGATTGAGGTTGATTCGAAGAGGGGATTGATAATTCTGTCGATAGAAGGCCATAACTTCGTCGCGGGAGAGATTGGTGTAATAGGCTTTAACATTTGAAATTTGGACGGTGTCCCCTGGTTCTTGGGAACGGACACTGTTGGGAAGATCGGGAAGATTGGGAAGAGGAAGGAGTAAGTAATAAACAGCAATAAGATTTAATATGGCTAGAATAAAACTAATCAGGATTTTCTTCATAGTTTATTGGAACAACATAGCTCGACCGAGTTTGTAATTTAGCTGGTCGACTTTTCGATCGGAGATTTTTTTGGCTGGTACCCCACCCCAAATTTCGTTTTCGGGAATATCTTTGGTGACAACAGCTCCGGCGGCCACAACAGCGCCTTTGCCAATCGTGACATTGGGAAGAATGATGACTCGGGGGCCGATGAAAACATAGTCGCCGATAGTGACAGGCCCAAAAGAATTGCCGTAGTCCGGGGAATTTATGTCGTGTTCATCGTTGTAAATTAGGACTTGGGAGGCAATGCCTACATGATTGCCGATAGTAAGAGGAGCTCGGCCATCGAGGAAGGCGTGGTCGCCAATGATGGTGTCTTGGCCAATGCTGATGTTTGAGGGATTAAAAAAATTGGCCCACATATGAATAGTGCTATTCCAAGGCATTTTAACACCAGAAATAAGATAGAAAAATTTTCTAACGGTATGAGAAGGTATGTGGCCGACAAAGCGAAGTTTCATGAGCCAAAACTCAAGAAGAATTGTTTTGATGCGATTAATAATTTTTTGGATTATTTCGTTGCTACTTAGGGGTCTGCCATTTCGGTCTTGCATAGCAATATTATACATAAGTTATGTTTCTACTTTTCAAATTTTTCAAACAACTTGAGAAGAGAGCGGGCGGAAGAGTCCCAAGAAAAGTTCTGAGCTTGAAGTTTTGATTTTTTGGAGTATTTTTGGCGAATTTTTGGATCGGTAATCAGAAGCATTTGACTTAGTAAATTTTCTTTTTTGGAAAGGTCAAAAATTAGGCCACTCTCCCCTACTACTTCGCGGAATGGGGGAATGTCGGAGACAATTACCGGAGTACCAAATTTCATGGATTCGAGAGCGGGAATGCCAAAACCTTCGTAAGTACTGGGAAGAATAGTGGCGTAGGCATTTTGGTACAAAGCCCACTTCTCTATTTCGTCGATGTAGTCGGTAAAAATTATATCGTCTTGAATGTTTTCCTGTTTAACTGTCCTGAAAATATCGTCGAAGAGCCAGCCCTTTTTGCCGGCAATGACTAATTGGAACTTTTGATCTTTTGTTTTGTATCTTTTTTGAAATTTGGAGAAAGATTCAATTAGAAAGGGAATATTTTTGTTGGGTTTGAGAGTGCCAAGATAGAGGAAATATGGCTTCTTGATACTAAATTTGTCGAGGATAAAATTAGCATCTTTGGAATCGATAATGGGAGGTTTGCCAATGCCGTTGTAGACGATATTAATTTTTTTGGGATCAACTTGATAGATTCGGACTAGCTCGTCTTTGGTAAAGTTGGAGACGGCAGCCAGAAGATTGGAACGATCGATGGAATCTTTGGTCCAATTTTTGAGTTGATAAAAATCTTTTTTGGTAAATTGTTCTGGGGAGGAAAGATAGCCAAGATCGTGGATGGTAGCAACAGACGGGAAAGGACAAATGGAAGGGGTGTAGTGATTGGGTGAATAGAAAACGTCGAGGGGTTCGTCTTGAGTAATTAAACGGAGAGGAAGGGCGAAGAGTGTCCAGAATTTTTGAGGTCCAAAGACATGATATTCCCAATTTTCCCTGGCTTTGGGAAAATCACTAAGGGGTTCTTGCTTAAGATAAATGTAATATTTATTCTTTTTGTCGATTTTATAGAGAGACTGAAGAATGTTGAAGGCAAATTGGCCACTGCCGACACGATGAGTTTGATTGGCTTCGTTGGCGTCTATTCCGATAATCATTGATATTTAATTGTAGCAGATTAAATATTTACGTATAATTCCAATGTCTTTGTGGCAGTTAGTTTCCAGGAAAAATCTTTGGAGCGGGTTAGTCCTTTGCTAATGAGCGATTTTCGGACTGCGGGAATAAGAATTTTGTGGAGAGCTTGGGAAATTTGCTCTACGGAATTTGGATCGACAAGTATGGCGGAGTCTTTGGCAATTTCGGAAAGAGATGAATTATTGCTGGTGATGACGGGGAGACCAATGGAGAAAGCTTTGAGGACGGGAAGTCCGAAGCCTTCATAGAGGGAGGTGTAGGCTAAGGCTTGGGCGCCTGCATGGAGAGGAACCATGTCTTTTTCGGGAATATAGCCAAGGATTTTTATGTAGGGAAATAGCTGATGGTCGACGTCTTGGCCCCAGCCATATTTACCAGCAACGGCTAGTTCGATGGTTGATTTGGGATAGGCTTGTTTGAATTCCTTGAAAGCTTCGATAAGTCGGGAAAGGTTTTTGCGGGGTTCTCTGGTACCTTGGGCTAAAATGTAGTCATTGAGATTGTAGTTGTCTTTGATTTGTTTGATTTTGGAGTCTTTTTGGGCTTGAGTAAGACTTCTGAAACGAGAATACTTGTCTTCGGCGGCTTCGTAGATAACTTCAAGTTTGCCCGAATAATTTGGAAATAGTTTTTTGAAGTCGTTTTTGGTGTTTTCAGAAACACAAATGATGGCTTGGCAGTATTTGGTGGCCAATTTCATTTTGGCCAGATGGGTAGTGATAACTCGAGGATGATGCCATTGGGGATGGGTGAAAGGAGTAAGATCGTGGACAGTTGTGATGATTTTAGCTTTAATTGTGGGAGGTTGGGTCCAATCGGAAGAATGAAAAAGATCGACCGGGCCAATCAGAAGTTCGATGGGGATAATATGGAGCTTGTTCCAAAGCCAATGCAATAAGGTGGGAGCAAGTCGAAAATGGTAGAGGGTGACATTTTGATATTTTTTGGCCAAAAGTGAAAGGTCTGAAGGTAGTGGTTGGCGCATGGATGAAAAAAAGAGTTTGTAGTGATTCTTTTTGTCGACAGAAAGCAGATTGCTGACGAGGTTGAGAGTGTAGCTACTAACTCCTGTGCCGTAGGCGATGGATGAGACATCTATACCGATGATCATATTATTGTTGTTCTAATTTTAACAAAGCAAAGAAGAGTTTTCTTTTTTGAAACATTTTGGGGAGGGTGGTGAGTATTTGAAAGAAAGTAAGCAGAAGATCTTTGGGGAGGATATAGATTGATTTGTATGAGTAGGAATGGAGAGTACTTTTGATGAGTCCGGATAAGTTTCTTAATCTTTCGATGAAGATTTGGGGAGAATTTTTTTGAATTTGACCTGATGAATAATTTTTGATGATGATGT
>QKGR01000012.1 GCA_003250375.1 Candidatus Shapirobacteria bacterium
GAAAGAGAATTTAGCTTTGATAGGCATGGGAAATAATGGGTGGGGTAGGTCGGTCGACCTTAAGTGATAAGTATGCTGCGGTAATTATGATCTAGTTAATAAGATATTTGAAGCGTAGATTTTAAACATATGCGAAAATATGTTGCGGTAATAGAATTTTGATAAAACCGCACGGAGAACTGCGGTAATCGGAAAAACGGGTACTTAGAAAATGCGGTAATAATACGGTATAGACTAGATATGACGTATGAATAGGGAATAATACGAATGTATCAAAAGGGCAAGGGGTAGATGCAAAATATAGGATATGTATCCCCACCAGGAATCGGACCTGGATTTGGCGCTTAGGAGGCACCCGTTCTATCCATTGAACTATGAGGACAAGTTGTTTAATTATGCGGAAGCATAGGTAAACAGAGTCGGGGATACTGGAGTCGAACCAGCAACCTCGCGAACCCGAATCGCGCGCGCTAGCCAATTGCGCCAATCCCCGAAAGACAGGTAAAAACTATCGAGGAGTAGCGCTAGCCATCTATAAAAATCTAAAGATTTTATATAGACTGCGCCTGCGGCTGGTTGCCACCAATCCCCGAAGAATAGGACAAATTGTAAAATTTAGAAATCTAATTAGGAAGTAGTTGCTTAACTGTATCAACTAGCCTTAGGTTCCAGTCGGGTAGTTAAACTGCTAATCCTAATACTGAGGACTTTTGTGCCTAGGAATAGGAATAAAAGCCTATGACTTCATCAGATGCCTTGAGGCAAAAGAAAAGTTGTCAAGTGAGCTTATTATAGCAGGTGCTGAGCTATTGAGGTGGCCTTGCAAGAAAGGAATGATGATGAATGATATGCTTGTAAAGCGAGAATTTAGACCACAGTGTTGGTGTTGCCTGGATGTTGAGTAGGTTTTGGAAGGAGAAGCTTTAAGGATGGGTAGAATATTGAGAAGTAAGTGCTTAGCAGTGGAGGATGAAGTCTGATATTTAGGTTAGAGGGATTACCAAAGAGGACTAGGACGATTAACTCTTGACAAAATCTGGACAATCTTTAGACTGATTGTATGGAATATAATGAAGCAAATGCTAATGTACGAACTCTAATAGTAAGTTTTGTATTAGCTATTTTTGCATTGATACCTTTAAGGTTTTATGAAGTGTCTCAGAACCAGTTTAATAACTATTCAAATGTTTTGGGTGCACAACAAGAATTAAGAGTCAGTAGAGAATATAGAGGTGAAGTAGTCAACGCCGCTGTTTTGGAAGCACCATATAATCTAATAGAACAAGAGGCCTCGGTAGATGAAAGTAGAGTACAGGTCTTGGGTGCAAATAGTGATTGTATTAGCGCAGATGAGGCCAACCAACTTTTGACTGAAGCAACAAGTATGAGATTCACCGATGAAGAAAAAGATATGCTAATTAATGAATTAGCAAAGATGCAGATTTGCGAGTAGAATAGTTTGTCAGTTTGTCAGTTTGTCAGTTTGTCAGTTTGTCAGTTTGTCAGTTTGTCAGTTTGTCAGTTTGTCAGTTTGTCAGTTTGTCAGTTTGTCAGATGTCAGATGTCAGATGTCAGATGTCAGATGTCAGATGTCAGATGTCAGATGTCAGATGTCAGATGGGTGGCGGTTTTTATTTAATGCTGAGAGTGTAGAGATTTTCTGGGGCTGATTGATAGGGAGTGGTGAGGATAATTAAGCGAGATCCATCGGGCATGACAGCCAGCATGGAATTGAGGAAATTGCCAGAGAAGAGGGTGACTTTGTTGGTAGCATCATATTCGATAGCTTTAATTTGTTGATCTTGGACAAAGTAGAGGTTGTTGGTGCCAGGAATCCAATCGATGAGGCTAATCTGATCCAAAGAACCAATGAGGAAATTGGTGTCGTCTTTGATGTCGTAGACATAATATTGATTGGCTTGAAGTTGACGGGATTGGACTTGAGTACTTTGGGCTGGAGGGGCTTGGATGATATGGTCGGGGAGGGTGGCATCGGCTTTGGCAAGATAGAGAACTTTGTTGTCGGAAGAATTAAATTTAATAAGTTGGGAAGAATCGGTAGAAACAATTGTTTTAAGTTCTTTAGGAAGACGATCGATTTTGGCAGCGATAGTTGTAGTTTCCTGATCTTTCCAATCTTTTCTAATGAGATCGAGGTTGAGAGTGACATCGGAAAGAGATTTTTGAGTAATGGGCTGATCGAGATTAATTAAATAGGAAGTAGAAGTTTGGCTGAAATGAGCTAAAAGCTGTCGGGAGCTGGGGGAGAATTCAAAGGTAGCTTTGGACCAATCGAGTGAAGGATAGTTGGGAGCAAGCTGGCGGGGAGTATTTTTGTTGATGAGCAGAGGGTTGTCGGTGAGCTCTACTATATATAGTCCATTGTTGGCAGCAGCCGAAGCGGAGGCGACGGAGAAGATGATTTTGGTACCGTCGGGAGAGGTAACAGGGTTAATAGCACCGGCTAAAGAAAGAGAATTAAGATCGGCGACGGAGCGGAAAAGCTGAGCATCGGTTTGAAAGACAGTTTCTTTTTTGACGGTGAAAGTTTTTTGCCAAGGAAGGTAGCCGTCTTTGGTGATTTTAACCTGATATTCTCCAGGGGAAAGGTTGACGGTGTCGTCGGTGGCGGTGACTAGTCGGTCGTTGATGTAGACTGAGGCTGATTCGGGTCGGGAGGTGACAGAGAGAAGGCCAGTGGCGGTGAGTAGGGGGCCTTTGTTGAAGCTGATTTGGTAGCCTCGAGCGAAGAGTGAGGTGACGATTGTACCTGCAGTTACAAGGAAGAATACGAAGGAAACTATAAGAAGGCTTTTTCTTTCATTATTGGTTTCGGACATGCTATATTTTATCAGTTTTCAGCTAAGATGAGGGTAGAGGATGGGGTGGAGATAAGATAAAATGGAAGGAGATGAAACTGTTTAAGAAATTAGGTGTTGATTTGGGTACTGCCAATAGCGTAATTTGGGAGGCGGGCGAAGGGATTGTGTTGGATGAACCGTCGGTGGTGGCAGTGGGACTGGAAGATAAAAAAGTGGTAGCTGTGGGCAATGAGGCCAAATTGATGGTAGGTAAGACACCGGAGTATATTGAGGTAGTGAAGCCATTGCGAGAAGGAGTTGTGGCCGACTATGATGTGACAGAGGCAATGTTGAAGTTTTTTTTGAGAAAGGTGATGGGAGCGGCCTGGTTGGTGGGTCCGGAGGTGCTGGTTTGTGTGCCGGCGGGTGTTACTCAGGTAGAGCAAAGAGCGGTGTTGGACGCAGTGTTGTCGGCGGGAGCCAGGAAGGCTCATTTAATCGACGAGCCATTGGCGGCAGCGATAGGAGCAAAAATTCCGGTAGCTGAGGCGTTTGGAAATATGATTGTTGATATTGGAGGAGGTTCCTGCGAGGCGGCGGTAATTGCGCTGGGGGGAGTGGTAACTCATAGTAGTGTGCGGGTGGGAGGCGACAAATTAAATGAAGCAATCGGTGCTTATGTGCGAAAACACCATAATTTGGATATTGGTGAGCAGACAGCTGAAACGATTAAAATCAAAATTGGAAGCGCAATAAAGCTAAAAAGGCCAGAGACAATGGAAGTGAGCGGAAGGGACACGGTGTTTGGCTTGCCAAAGACATTAAATGTGAGCTCGGAAGAAGTATGGGAGGCAATCAATGAACCTATGATGCAAATGATTGGGTCGATTCGTGAGGCTTTGGAGTTGACTCCACCAGAATTGGTGGCCGACATTGTCGATAGAGGAATTGTGCTGTCGGGTGGTTCGTCGCAGTTGAGGAATTTCGACCAGTTGGTAACCAGGGAAATAGGGGTGTCGGCGCACGTGGCGATTGAGCCCCAGTACTGTGTTATTCGGGGGACAGGGGCGGCAATTGAGAATTTGGAGCTTTATTGGAGAACGATAAAATAGAAGAAAATCGGAAAGCCTTTTTGGGATTGATATAGTTATAGTTGAAGGCCTATATTGTGATATTTTGGTAAGGTTGGGAGGTTAATTTTGGAGACGTATTTTAGCTTATAAGTAGCAGAGGTAAAATCTTTGTAATTTTGAATATTTTGAGTATTTTTAGCTTTGCGATAGCTTAACTGTATTGAGCAATATATTTGTTCATAAATTAAGAATTTGGATATGATATATTTGAGCTGTGGTGGCCTATATAAGGGAGGGCAAAATAGGGGTGATATAGTTGAGTA
The DNA here is from genome assembly GCA_003250375.1 of Candidatus Shapirobacteria bacterium. Taxonomy (GTDB): domain Bacteria; phylum Patescibacteriota; class Microgenomatia; order UBA12405; family UBA12405; genus SZUA-533. The sequence continues at coordinate 4,198 of QKGR01000012.1, forward strand.
ATTTGGCAGTATAAGTACGATGGTTAAATATAACAAAGGTGATCATGTGTATGTATTCGATGAGTAAGGTGCTTTTGGGGTCAGAAGCGACTATTGTTGGGGGAGGAAATTTGATAAAATAAGGCCAGTGAAAAGCAATATGGCGAAGCATGAAAGTGATAGTTTATACCTAAATTTCGGTAAGAACCTTAAGTTGCCAATATTTGGCAGAGGGGTGGGTGGAGTGCTAAGTGAAGTGGAGAAATATTTAAAGAACAAAGCCAATCAAACAAGGTCATACTGGATCGCCACTGTTAATCCAGAGTTTGTGGTGCAGGCAAAGAAGAATGAAAGCTTCGAAAAGCTACTGAATTCGACAGATATGAACACAATTGATGGGATTGGTTTGGTGTGGGCGATTAAAGTAGCTCAGTTAGTCAGATTGTCGGATAATCAGATGGTGAATGTATTTAGAAGATTGGTATGTGGGTTTGATGTTGGAGTTGAAATATTGCATGGGAAGCATAGGGAATCGATGGCGGCAGGTTCGGATTTGGTGCTGGAGATGGCAAAGGTGGCAGCGAGTCGGGGTTGGAAGATGATGCTACTGGGTGGCTTTGATGACAGGGCGATGAGGGCAGCGGAGAAATTGAAGCTGGTGGCAGAAGGGCAAAGTGGAGCTTTAACTAAGAAGAATAAGCTGAATATTGAAGCTTGCGAGGGAGAACCTAAGTTTTCCAATGAGGAGGTGCTTCGAAAGATCAACAAATTTGGGCCGGACATACTGTTGGTGGCCTATGGGATGCGAAAACAGGAGGAGTGGATCGATAGAAATATAGCCAAATTGCCAAATTGTGTGGTGATGGGGGTGGGGAGGACTTTTGACTACCTGTCGGGTGATCTAAAAAGAGCTAGTGGTTTGTGGAAAAGTAAGGGTTTGGAGTGGTTATATTCGCTGATAATGGAGCCAAAAAGATGGAGAAGACAGTTGGCCTTGCCGAGATTTATTTTTAGAGTGATTTTTGGATAAATATATGGGGCGGCCGCAAGAGTCGCCCGTACAGATGCGGTAGGGGCGGGTTTTAAAATTCTCCCAGTAGTCGGACTTCGGGAACAAGATCGAAGCCGAATTTTTGCTTGACTTGAGAAGAAATAAGATCGAGTAGGGCTTTGTAGTCGACAGCTGTGGCATGATCTTGGTTGACAATGAAGTTGGCATGTTTTTCGGAAATTTGAGCCCCGCCAATTTTTGTGCCTTTGAGGCCGAGTTCGTGGTCGATGATCCAGCCAGTGGATTTTTGTTCACCCCAAATTTTTTGGCAAGTTTCCAGGGCTGGGTTGGCAAAAGCGGAGCCGGCAGAATTCATGGGTTGAACCTTAACTTTTTGGGCTATCCAGGCATCGCGGACTTTGGTGGCCATTTGGGCGTCGCCGCGGAAGAGTCGGAGAGTAAGAGAAGTAATAATAAGTTCTGGATGGAGTTGGAAATAGGATTTTTCGTAGGTCCAATCGAGGGATTTGGAATCGATGCTGCGAACTTGGGAAGTGGACATGTCAAAAACTTCGACAGATTCAAGATAATCTGAAATATGGTAGTTGCCGCCATGGATGTTGTACCAAACGGCGCCACCGATGGTGCCGGGAATGTAGGCGAACCATTGGAGTCCTGTAATACTTTGATTGAGAAGTGAAGTAATTAGTAGGGGTAGGGGGGTGCCTGAGGCGGTTTTTACTAGGACTTGGGGTTGGTCGGATTCGTCGTAGTCGAGTTTGGTGAAGTCGAGATATTTGTCGGGTTCGTCCTCTTTTCTTTGAGTGTAGCTGTGGTGGAAGTCGACTTTAATTGGGTTGGTGTTGATAATTTCAATGGAATTTGAGGAGTTTTTGATAACAATCCCGCGAAGGCCTTGGTCGGAAATTAGAACATTGGAACCATTGCCGAGAATGGTGGTGGGAACACCACTCGCAAACGAATTTTTGCGGTGCCCGCTACCTTCGGGGTCGGTGTAAGCTGGCTCGTGTTCGCTGCGCTTGGAAAAACTGTTTACATCGTTGTTTAGTGAAGCAAGATATTCAAGGACTTGAATAAATTCTTGGTTTTGTTTGACATGGATGAAAATGTCGGCGGGACCACCGATTTTGAGAGTGGTGTAGGGAGCGAGGGGGTGGTCGGATTCGATGGTGAGGTTGGGGAACTTAGATTTTAGTTCTGCTGCTAGTTGATGATAGTCCATAAGTAATTATCTCATGTTTGTTCGTTGTGTTCTCTAAGAATTATATTGGCAATAAGACGACTTCTCCTCCTTAGAAGTTCTGCTTCTTTTTCTGGGGGAACGACTCTTGGTTCTTCCTCCTCTATCTGTCGGATTGTCATGTCAGCAATAAACTTGGATCGGAGTTGTAAGAGTTCGTTTTCAGTTAGTGTTCGGTACATTTAATAATTATATGATTTTGAGGATAAGAATTATACAAATAAATATATTGCCTTATAATTACGCTTAAATCATATATTTAATCTTATATTTATACATTTTATGTTTTAAGTGTGGAAAAGTGGGAAAGTTTTTGTGTGGCCTATAATCTAGAATATTGATTACCAAGAGAGAGTTTTGTACCTAATTGGTGTCTGGGTGGTGTCGGGGACTTGGTGCTGGGGGTGGTTTATGCAGCAATTAATAGAGCAACGTCGACAATCTTCTGGGGAAACAAGGACTCCATCTTCATATTCTTTTAGTCCGGCAGCTTTGAGCCAATGATGCTCAATAGCAGATGATGAACATATTAGTAATTTTTCTATTGAAAGACCCTTCTTATAATATCGCTTGAGAATTTGGTGTCAAGATATAATTAAAAAATGAAGAAGTGGGTGAAAAATTTGTGGCTTGGGGTGGGGATAGTTCTATTGGTAGTGGGGATAATTTTGTTAATTGGATTAAAGGGCAGGTCTCGACCTGCCCGTACTGAATTAAGAAATAATCAAGTTGGCATAATATCGCCAACGCCGGTGGGGGAAAAGCCGCAAAAGATGGCGGTGATGGCCGATATTCACAATGATTTGGAGAATTTAAAAGTGGCGTTGGTGAGAGCAAAAAATGACGGTTCGGAATTGGTAGTTGTAGCGGGAGATATGACAATAAATGGAAGTAGGGAGGAGTTGATAAGGATAAAAAATGTGCTAGATGAGAGTGGTATGAAGTATTTGGTGGTGCCGGGGAATCATGATTTGTACAAAGGAATAGCTTTGTACCGAAGTGTGTTTGGGGAGGATTACGGGGTTGTGTATGTAGGGGACAGGCATGCCTGTCCGGTGCAAGAATGTACAAAGCATAAAATAATTTTAATTAATAATGGCAGCTGGAGAGGTTTGGGAGAAGAGCAGAAGAATTGGCTACTTACTGAAGTTGAAGAATGCCGACAAATTAGATGTATGGCGATAATGCATATGCCATTGAGCCATAATTTTTCTGAGCATGTGATGGGGGAAAGTAGTGAGAAGGTGGCAATGGAGGCGGAGTGGCTTATGGGTGTGTTGCAACAAAATAAAATTGAACAAATTGCGGTAGGACATTTGCATTATTCGACGGCCTACAGTATGGGAGGAATTACGACCAATATTGTGGGAGGATTGAGCGGGGAGAGGAATACTCAGAGCCCGAGATTTACGGAGTTTGAAATTAGTAAAAATGGAATAGAAAGGGAAGTAATTTTGATAAATGAAGACAAGTTATAATGAGTAATGATATTAGGAATAGATCCGGGCTTAGCCAACACAGGCTGGGGGATTGTACGAACAAGAGAAGACGATGAAAAGATGGAAAATGATTACGAACTGGTGGCTTGTGGGGTGCTAAAGACGAAGCTGGAAAGCACAAAGGAGAATGGAGGTGGTGCAGATAGATTGGGGAAAATATATGAGGAGCTGGAGGAAATAATTAAAAAATATGAAGTTAAAGAATTGGCCTATGAGACTTTATTCTTTGCCAAGAATACTAGTAGTGCGATTAAGGTGTCCGAGGCGATTGGGGTAATTAAACTTTGTGGCCGGAACTGTGGATTGGAAGTGTTTGGCTATACACCTTTGCAGGTGAAAATGGCGCTAACTGGGTATGGCCGGGCAGAAAAAGATCAGATTGAAATGATGCTTAGGTCGATTTTGGGTTTGAGCGAGGGGATTAGGCCGTCGCACGCATCGGATGCAGTGGCAGTGGCGCTGACACATGGGTTTAGGTTGAGGGTTTAATAGGAGGAATATCTTGTGCTATCATATTTAATATGACAGATAGAAACGGTGAAATTCCACCACCTACAGAACAACAATTAGCAGCAATGAGGGAGGCGTGGAGGAAGCAGGACGCTAAAGATCGTACGAATCCAAATTTTTCACAGAGAGATAGAGATGCTGCTTCTCAGACGTTGCTTGAAAGATCTACTAATTCAGATAGCAAGACTGACAGTGAACGATAGTATTTAGTTTGGGTTGGTTGATTTTGGGTGGTGTAAAATGAAGCTATGATTTGTAGTTTGAAAGGAACAATTGAAAGAGTGTGGGGGAATTATGTGGAGTTGGATGTGGGCGGGGTTGGGTATGCGGTGTTTGTGGGAAATAATTTTTTGCGAAGGCACAATGTGGGTGAGGAATTGAAGTTGCAAACCCATTTGGCGATTTCGGAAAATGAGCAGGCCTTGTTTGGTTTTGAGACGATTGATGAATTAAATTTATTTAAAATGCTAATTTCAGTGTCGGGAGTGGGACCAAAAACGGCGGCACAAATTTTGGGGGACACGGAAAGCATGGCAATTGTGAAGGCGATTGGGGATGCGGACGTAGATTTTTTCAAAAAGATAAAAGGGATTGGCCTAAAGACTGCCCAAAGAATTATTGTGGATTTGAAATCGAAAATTGGAGGCTTGGGAGAAATCGATTTGGCGGCTGGGGATAGCGGAAAAGTCGACAAGCAGGATGAATTGTATTTGAGCTTAAAACAGCTGGGGTTTGAAGAAAAGGAAATTAAAGAGGTAATTGGAAGAGTACCAGCAGAGATGCAGAGCATTGAGGATAGATTGGGTTGGTGTTTGAAGAATATAAATTAGGCAATTGTAATGTTTGTTACAATTTGTGGTGGGGATTGGGAATAGAAAGTTAAATCGATTGTCGAAATGGGATTATTCAAGTGGTGGATATTATTTTGTAACAATTTGCGCAGGTAGCCATGGGGATGTGTTTGGAGAAGTTGTTGATGGAAATATGATTTTAAATGAATATGGGAGAATTGTGTGGAATCAGGGTAAGTGGATGGCAGATCGATATTTTAATATTAAATTAGATTCAATGATTGTTATGCCGGATCATTGGCATGGAATTGTGATTGTTTCTAATGTAGGGAACGGTCGCGACCGTTCCGTACAAAAAATAAATAAATCATTGCCCAGCGCAATTGGTGCATTCAAAACAACGTCGTCAAAATTGATTCATCGGTCGGGAAATATAAATTTCAAATGGCAAAAATCATATCATGATCGGATTATCCGAAATTCAGAAGAATATGAAAGAATCCGGAAATATATTAGGAATAATCCAATTAATTGGAAGAAGTAGATTTGGGTTTTGTTTGGTGGAGATGATAGAATGGATTTAATGTAGGGAACAGGCATGCCTGTTCCGTACAATGAAAATCAAATGAATTCGAGGATAGGCGTGCCTGTTTTCCTATGAATCACGATGATGCAAATAATAAAATAATAAGAAAATTAAAAAATGAAATCGGCCATCGATCCTAAATTAAAAAAAGAAGAACAGCAAGTAGAATTGTCGTTGCGTCCACAGTCTTTGAGGGAATTTATTGGCCAAAATAAATTAAAAGAACAATTGGATATTTTTATTCGAGCAGCCAAAAGTAGGAACGAGCCTTTGGATCATATTCTTTTTTATGGTCCGCCAGGACTGGGGAAGACAACATTGTCCTTTTTGTTGTCCAAGGAAATGGGGACTCATCTTCGAATTACCTCTGGCCCGGCAATTACCAGAGCCGGGGATTTGGCTTCGATTCTGACGTCGATGAAAAAAGGCGACATTCTGTTCATCGACGAAATTCATCGTCTGAATAAAATTGTAGAAGAGACTCTGTACTCGGCCATGGAAGATTTTGCCCTGGATATTGTACTTGGGAAAGGGCAGGGAGCTAAGTCGGTACGTCTTAATTTGGAAAAATTTACGATTGTTGGAGCCACGACCAGAATTGGTTTAATTGGCGGGCCAATGAGGGATAGATTTGGCTATGTGCAACAAATTGATTTTTATGACGATATTAATTTGGAAGAAATTGTGCGAAGGACAGCTGAGGTATTGGGGACAATAATCGATGCGGAGGCAGCCATGGAAATTGCCAAAAGATCGCGGGGGACGCCTCGTATTGCCAATCGCTTACTTCGTCGAGTACGGGATTATGCTGATTTGAATAATGATGGAAGAATTACTGTAGCCGAGGCTAGAGAAGCCTTGGACATGCTGGGGGTGGATGAAATGGGATTGTCGGAAGCCGATAGGAAGTATTTGGAAGTGGTGCGAAAGCAGTACGATGGTGGGCCGGTGGGAGTAGAAAATATTGCGGCGGCACTGACTGAAGATGTGGGAACAATTACGGATGTGTATGAGCCTTTTTTAATGAAAAAAGGATTAATTAAAAGAACACCAAGAGGTAGGGTGGTGGTGTAGGTGATATAAATAAGTATGAAAGATAGTGAAATACCGTCTGTGTCTGAACAAAAGTTGACGGTTTATAGTATGGATCCTCCACGATTTAAAAGTTTGACTGAAAAGGCGCGTATTGGTGAAAGATATGGAGATAGATCTAATCCTAGAATAAATGGGGAGGTAGGTTTTAATCATGTCTTTTGTCCTGATGGAGATAAGCCAGTGAGGATTGAAACATTAGAGAGAAATCGTGAGTTAGAAGGTGTTGTGGAGTTATCGTCTTTCATTCAATTAACTAAAGCATTAGCCTTGAACAAGGGAGAGCTTGAAATTGCGCAAATGGCTCAAGTGTTGGAGGATACATTGGTATTTATTGGTGAAGATGAAGCTAATTTTGGAATTGAATTGATTAAACAAAGGCTTCAAAAAGAAGTTTCAGGGGGTAAAAAAGTTTGGGTTTCTGGAGAAGGTTTTAGAAGTGAGAGATATTTTTCGTTACTTTTAATGCGTGCATTACATAAAGATGGATTAACGATGGAAAATGTTAGATATTTAAATAGGGAAGATAAAATAGGAGAAGAGGTTTCAGTGTCTTTAAGGAATGGTGATAAAGTAAAAGTAGTTAAGGTTGATGATTTTTGTTTGTCTGGAGTTCAGGCGGTTGGAATGTTGAGCGGTTTGGGAAATAGTCTAATAGAGGCCGATATACCTGAGGGTAAAATAGGGAACATTGTGGAATATAATTCGTTAGCTATGAAAACGTACAAAAATGAAGGAATAAAAACTTATTATGGAGAAGTGCCAGTTTTTTCAGTTTTTGGTGTACCGCCTTTTGTAGATGTTAATGGAACAAGATATTCTCAGGGCATAACAGGCTCGCATTGCTCTACTGATTATGGTTTTAGTGATGTCATCGGAAGAATGGGAGAATTTTTGCAAGAAAAATGTTGGCTCACAATAAAGATGCCGACATTATCAAAAATTGTTCCTCCATATGAAAATGTTGAAAACAGCGGAAGATTTAGAGATCAATATCTGCAGGAGGAATTTGAGTATTATGTTTCAAAATATGGAAGAGGTGTTGAATAGTTCAAAACATAGAATACCTCATTGTAAGAGGCAGGGTGGTGTAGGTGATATAATTTGATATATGGGAATTGGAATCGGTGCTGTTTATCCAGAGGGAAGTAGTCTAAATGATGTGTACTATTTATTTCCGGATGGAAATAGATTCGCTCAGGTAAAAAATAGAAAAGGTGATGTCATTTATGCAAATGTATTTATGGAACGTGGTGGGCTTGCTGTGTCGACAGGCGATATGTATGTTTTCAAAAGAAAAGGATCTATAAGATTTGATTTGGCTGGAGGTGGAAAATTAATTGTGGTAGGTAATGTTGACAGTCTGGATAAACTAAAAAGACGAGTAGAAGAAGAAAGAGTTAGATAATAGGGAAGAGAGCGGAGTGGTCTAGAACCAAAAAAGGAGTTAGAAACGAATCTAACCCCTTTTAAGGCAAATTAGGAGGGGCGGATTGCATCCGCCCGTACAAGGCTATTCGCCTTGTTGAATACCAAGAAGCCAGAGAACGGCTTCTTTGCGGTAGCGTCGATCACCACGGGCATTGATACGGATAGCAGGCAATTTACCTCTTTTTCCCCAGCGTTTAATGGTCAATTTCGAGACACGGAGAAGATCGGCGACTTCGGCAACTGTAAGTAAATCTGGAAGATTTTCAATGGACACGCCATTAATTTTTTTGGCGGGTTTTTGTTCCACTAAGTTATCTTGTGGATTGGTTTGATCAGTCATTGGGTGGCTCCTCTAATATCAAAGTAATGTTTAACTGAAATCATTAAAACATATCGCATATTAGTAGGTCAATAAGATACAGATGAGATGTTTTTTGAAATAGTTAGTAATGGGGAATACTATGGTGAAAATTAAAATTTAAGTTAGAATGAATATATGAAAGAAGAAAATAGTCATCAAAAACTAAGAATTGCATTTTTTGGTGTGAAGTCCTGGGAGAAAGAGATTATTGAGAGGGAGATTGGAAAATTAGATTTGTACGGGGTAGGGATTTACGAAGAGGAATTGCAGAACAATATTGAGTTGGCTAAAAATTACGATGTAATTTCGGTGTTCATTTACTCAAAAGTAGATAAGAAAATTTTGGATCAGCTGCCGGATTTGAAATTAATTGCAACAAGGTCGACGGGGGTGGATCATATCGATTGTAAGGAGTGTGAGGCTAGAAAAATTAAAGTGCTTAATGTGCCGGTGTATGGTTCAAATACGGTGGCGGAGTTTGCTTTCGCTTTGTTGTTGGCGGTGGCCAAAAAAATAGTGCCAGCCCATCAGTCGGTGGAGGAGGGAGAGTTTAGTCCGGAAGGGTTGACGGGTGTGGATTTGGAGGGAAAAACGTTGGGAGTTATAGGTGTGGGAAAGATAGGGCAAAATATGGTGCGCTACGCCAGAGGCTTTGGAATGAAGGTTTTGGGAGTAGAACGTAATTCAGATCCTAAATTGGCAAAAAGTTTGGGTTTTAAATACGCTTCTTTGGAGGAGTGTTTGAAAGAATCGGATTTTGTGTCGATTCATGTACCCTACATTGCTCCGAGTGGAAATAGTCCTGGGACTTACCATTTGTTGAATCGAGAAAACATGAAGTTGATGAAAGCGGGCTCTTATTTAATAAACACTTCGCGAGGGCCGGTGGTGGAAGTGGAAGCAATTGTGTGGGCGTTGAATAAAGGAATTTTGGCGGGGGCTGGTTTGGATGTGACGGAGGAAGAAACAAATGTAGAAAATATTTCGGTGGTTATGAATAATGGGACCAAAAAAGACGATATGAAAGAACTTTTGAGTTTTCATTTACTTCGCGATAGAGATGATGTGGTGTTTACGCCGCACAATGCTTTCAATACTAAAGAGGCAATTGAAAGAATAATCAAAACGACGATTGAGGGGATTAAAGAGTTTTGCGGGTAAATATATGGATCGAAAAATAAAAAGAAGAGATGTTATAAAATTATCTGGTGTTGCAGTTTTTGGGGCAGTGGCAGCAGGTTGCGTTCCACCAAGAAAAGATACTCAAACAAATAATGGTGACGAGATTAAGCCGCCTAGTTATCAGTCGATTCCAACTGCTGTTCCATTGCCAGATATAGGTGAGATGAAAGTAGTGGATGAGCAAGTACCTTTCATTCCAAAATATGAACGATTGAATACGGAGC
>QKGR01000047.1 GCA_003250375.1 Candidatus Shapirobacteria bacterium
GAGAGATGATTTTATTTGAAAAAATGTATAAATCTGAAAAAGATAATAAGGTTAAGAAGGCAATGTTGTCGGAAAAGATGAGTGATAGTTATGCTTCGATAATTAGGCAAAATTATTTTGTGATATTTGAAATTAAGGCGCATGAGATGATGAGTAAAGGGATTGGGGCGAAAGAGTTGGGAGAGATGTGGTATGAGACTTTGGAAGAACAATTTGGAGAGACGGTAGAAGTTGATAAGATGTTTGAAGCTGAATGGAGCTATATTCCCCACATAGTTCACACACCATTTTATTGCTATGCCTATAATTTTGGAGAACTACTGTCGCTATCTTTGTATGGGAAATATAAAAGTGAGGGTGATAAATTTGTACCAAAATTGGAGAAAATATTGGCAGCTGGAGGATCGGAGGATCCGGATAAAATTCTTAAGGAGGTGGGAGTGGATATGAGAAGTAAGGAGTTTTGGCAAAAAGGATTTGAAATTGTGGAGGGTTGGCAGAGAGAATTGGAAGGATTGTGATAATAAATACTTACAAGACTATTACAATGTGATTGAATGAAAGGTTGTAAAATTAAAGTAGAAAAAATGAACAGAATACATTCAGGAGAGGAATATGTTGAAGAGGAAGAAATGATTGGTATGGGTTTTATACCTTTTTCTTGGACATGGGGAAAGGACGTGGTTGCAAGAAAAGTAGAAAAGATAAACGTACCTGATCTGAGAGGCGAAGATCCAAGAATTATACATCTTAGGGAAAGAAGCGGAAGAAACCTACTCTCGACAACAGTCGAGAATCTTACCAATAACTCCTGAAACTTTACCGAGGAAATCCGATTTGTCCATTTTGATAGGTTCGTCAAATTCTGGGGAAGAAATCCCTCTTGGCTGCGCCTCTTCTCCATTTGAAGAAAGGGAGAGAGAATCTGATGCGAGTTTTTTGGTGTCGAGCATACCTAGATTTAGAGCCCAGAAAAGATTATAGAGATGATAGGATTTTTGGAAAAAATCGTGAGCGGCTTGATCGTCGCCTTTGGTTTGAGCTTTGGTGCCGACTTCGAAAAGACGCATGGAAGCAGCAAGAAGATGCTTGCTGGTGCACCAAACTTCACCTTCGGGATTTTTGACAATTAATTTGAGTAAGTTTTTGCGAATTTCACGGGTTTCATTGAGAAGAGTGAAGTATTTGGATTTACCGGTTTTGTTGGCTGTAAAAAAGAGGTGTTCTTCGATAGAAATTAAGTTCATGATAGCAATAGAGAGATCCTCATCGGAGGAAAGATCGAGCTGATTGCCCTTTTCCATTTTTTTAACTTTATCCATGAATTGATTGATGTCGATGTTGGCCATATGTGTATTATAAAGGATGAAACCCTTTGGTACTCCGGCAGGTGGCCGTCGTACCACCTTTCCCTTGACAGGGCACTACCTATAAATTAAAGGTGAATTTAAAAATTAGTGTAATAAGAAGTATAAAAGAGAAAGGAAATACAACCTTGGAATAGGGGAAAATAGCTTTGTCGTGGTTGCGTTTTTTGGCGTAGGAGTAGGCGTAATTCCCAGAAATGACAGCAATAATACCAAGAAGCATGCCAAGCAAAATTTTATCGATTCCGAGAACTGTGTTGCTGGGTACGAAAAGCTGATCGGTAAATTGAAAATAAACTAGAGTGGTTATAAGCATTATGAGTGAAAGAAGGAAAGGATTGTTGAGGAAATTTATTTTGATTTTTGAGGCGGCCCAATAGGAAATGACGGTATTGAGGGCGGAAATCCAGATGGCGACAAGAAGATCGTCGACGCCAAGTTTTTCGGCGATGAGCATTCCCCCACCAACAGTAACGATACAAACAGGACATTGAGCATAGACTTTGGGAGTTGTGAGGAGAAAGAAAAGACTTGAGAAAAGAAAGGCTAGTCGAGTACTAAGGCGAGTAAAATAATTGGTTTTTATTGATAGCATGAGTTTATTGTAACAAGAATTTATACTACGTGTGTAGTATGTGAATTAGAGGACTTTGAGGGAGATTTCGGAAGTGGAGCCGGAGGTAAACCAGTTGCTACCATGGACAACTAAAACAGTGTCTTTGGGGTGGAGAAAAGATTCTTGGAGAACATCGGTAAAGATTTTACCTTCGATTTCGAATTTACCAGCAGCTTGGTCGGAAAAATAGGGAATAACTCCTCGAGAGAGATTGAGAACTTCGAGTAGTTCTTGATTGTTGGTGACGGCGATGAGGGGGACCTCCATGCGATAGGCAGAGAGCCGACGGACAGTGCGACCAGATTGACTAAAGACCATGACAGCTTTGATTTCACCTTTTGATTGGCTAATGATTTGAGGTACAGACTTAATGAGAATTTCGGAAGAATTGGTGGCAGGGAGATCGAGTTGCTTGACTTCGGGCTGCTGGTCGCAAAAAGAAGCGATTGAATTCATAATTTTGACGGATTCGATAGGATATTTGCCCATGGCTGTTTCACCAGAAAGCATGATGGCATCGGTGCCGTCGAAAACAGCATTGGCAACATCGGTAGCTTCGGCGCGAGTTGGGGTAGGATTCTCCATCATGGACTCGAGCATTTGGGTGGCAACGATGACTGGGGTGAATTTGTGGCGACAAGAATCGATAATTTTCTTCTGCCAAAAAGCAAGATGTTCGAAAGGAATATCCTTGGCCAGATCGCCACGGGCAATCATGATGGCGTAAGATACATCGATGATTTTTTCGAGATTGATGAGGGCGTGTTTGTTCTCGATTTTGGAAATGATTTTGGGAGGATTGGAACCAGAAAGGGTGTTTTTGAAGGACTCGACTTGATGTTCGTCGGTAATGTAGGAAAGAGCGACAAAATCGTAGCCGGAAACAGTGGTGGCCAATTCAAATTTGGGAACGTCGATAATTATGGCTAGATCTTTATTGAGTGATTTGGCGATACTTTTGGCAGTATCAATAGCCGATTGATGCCAAGCGGCGGTGTTGTGTTTGAGATTGAAACGAAAACAATCAGCTCCGGCCTGAATAAGAGCTTTCATTTGGTCGGGAGTGGAAGAGGCCGGACCAATAGTGGTGACAATTTTGGTATGTCGGAGCATTAGTTAATGATACAGCAAAATGCTGAACGGAGAACTTGAGAGTTGATGACAAGAGGTTTGTAAGTAAAGTGGAATTGACTTTTATAATGGAAAAACTGGAATATAATCGAGGCATGAATAAATTACACAAATATCAAAGTAAAATTTTGCAAAATTTATATTCAATAAAGAACTAAATTATGTGGAAATGAAGCCATCAAAATTGATGGAAAATAGTAAATTTCAATTCCATCTTGATCAACTTAAAAAATATGGGTACGTCGATAAAGATGGAGATAAGTACAGATTGACACACGAGGGTAAGAAAATAGTGGCAAGAATGAACGGAAATGACGGAAAGATAATTCTGCAATCAAAGCTGGGGGTGGCAGTTATTTGTACCAGAGATGGCTTAAGAGGCAGAGAATTTTTGATTTATACAAGACTAAAGCAACCATTTTTTGGATGCCAGGGATTTTTGGCGGGAAAGATTGAATATGGAGAAAAAATAGTAGACACGGCGATAAGGGAAATGAAAGAAGAAGTGGGGTTGGAAGGAGATGTGAAAATAGTTGGACTTAATCATTATTTTACAAGAGTTGAGGGTGAAGTGGCGG
>QKGR01000060.1 GCA_003250375.1 Candidatus Shapirobacteria bacterium
AAGAATTATGAAGGCAGGAAAAAAACCAGTGAGATAGTAGTCGTAGAGAGTGCCATAATTTCCGACAAAGAATAATAGAATAAAAAGCGGAATAAAAAGCCAGGAAATAATTATCTGTGTAAATGGTGTGAGTTGTTTTCGATAAATAATATAGATTAGGCCAATTATTAGAATGGCAAAAAAGAAAAGAGATACCCAGGTGGTGTTGGTGTCTAATTTTGAAAAGAAAATTTCGTAGTATGAATGAAGACGATTGAAGATAAAACTAAGCCAAGAGAATCCCCAGGATTTGCCGGTGTCTGAATTGACTTTGCCAGTGAGAAAACCAAAAAATGTTTTGGTGACGAGAAAATTGTTTTTAATTTCGAAGGCTAGTTGGGGAAGCAAAGTAAGAAAAAATGAAAGTATGGATAAGAAGATATTTTTTAGACCAGTGCTAGGAAGGACTTCTTTATTTTTGATTAATAAAAAGAGAATGACTGGGGCAAAAAATATGGCTGAAGCAGCTTCGAGCTGAAGAGAAAGTCCAAAAACGAAAGCTAAAGGGATCCAAAATTTATATTTTTTATCGATAAATATTTTGGATAATAGAAAAAGATGGAGGAGGACAAAAAATGGAAGCGGAGAGGGGTTGGAGAACCAACGAGATGATCGAATAAGATAGTAGCTTAGAGCCCAGAAAATAGAGGCGAGCGTGGCTGATTTTTTGTTGGAATATTTGGAAAGCAGGATAAAAATAAGAGGAATGGTGAGACTTTCGAGAAAAGATATGAACCATGATGCAATAGCTGGATTGCCGGCGCTGAGAAGATATCCGGGGGTAATTAGGTAATACCAAAAAGGACCTAGAAAAAGACCGTTGATGCCTGTGGTGGGGCCGATAGCGGGAAAATTAGTAAAAGTAATAATATCTTTGGCCATGAGAGCATCGCGACCCTGATCGTAGTAGAAACCTAGGAGTTGATCCTGGCGGTAGATTCGAAGAAAAAAACCAAAGAGCCAAATTAGAAATATACTGATTTGAAGTTTGTATTTTTTAAAAAAATTTAACACTATTTGATTAATTTATAGATAGTGGTGGAATCGGAACTAGTGAATGTGCCCTGGACAAAGAATGGAGAGAAGGAATTTAGCTCCCAAATGTCGGTCATTAGAGGATTGGGCCAACGAGTAGGGTCGTCTAAGATTAAATACATGGTGTTGGCCTGAGGATACTCCTCTTTGGATAAGAGTTTTGAAGCGTTGGTGTCGGCCATGAGAAAGTATCGGGGTGCTTGAGCCTGAAAGTCGTTGTAGGCAGCTAAGAGAATGAGATTGTAATTCTTGTCGGAGTTTTTGTAGTTGCTATTGATGGCTTGGGCTAAATTGATGGCATGAGAAATTTGAGATGCAGGGGCTTTGAGAAGGTGAAGGTTTAAAAGGAAGGGAATGGAGATTATGGCGACGGGCAAAATTAAGAGATATTTGTTCTTGAGAATTTGGCGGAAAACGACAGCTATTATAATGAATGGGGCAGGATAGATGAAACCGAAGTAGTGGGCGTACAGATGTTGTTTGTATAAACCTAAACCAAAAAGTCCAATAAGAAACCATGTTAGAAAAAAGATTAGTTGCAATTTGTTCTTGTTTGGTTTGATAAAAAAGAGAAAAAGAGAGGCCAGGAATAGAAAGGAAAAGGTAAAGACTGAAACACCAGGACTAAGAGAGAAGAAGTCGGAAAAGACATTGACTGAGACAGGGATGAATTGAAATATGGATTTGTAAAATTTGAGATTGACGGTAGTTTCGCGATATTTGAAAAAGTCTATAAAGGCATTGATGTTTTGACCTTGATGTTTGTAGTCGAATAGAACTAAAGGAGTTAGGGAGATTAGGAAGATGAGTACGGCAAAAAGTAGGTGAATAAAAAGGGATTTAAGAGCTTGATTGTTCTTGGAAATTTTTAGTTCAATGAATTCTTTGAGAAAGAGTAGTCCGGCAAAGGGTAAGAGAAGAAGGGCAAGAAAGTGGGAGTTGAAGCACATGACGAAAGAAAGAGAAGCTAATGAGAGATAGAAGTATTTTTTGTCGAAAAAGGCTTTGTATAAAAAGAGAATAAAAAGAAGTGAAAAGAAAGGCATGATGTTGGGGTTCCAAGAAAAGGTGGAATATTTGATGACCATGGGAGAAAGAGAATAAAGAAAAGCGGCAGCATATGCAGAAGGAGAATCTTTGAAAATTAACTTGGTGGTGTAATAAACTAGCCAAACAGTGGCGATGCCAAGAAGGGCAATGAAAATAGCGGGGCCAACCGGGTTGAAATTGGCTATTAGTAAACTAGGTGCAATAAGATAATAGAAAAAAGGGCCAAGATACATGTTGCCGACGCTAGTTTGAGGACCAATGAAAAATAAGTTTTTATTGACTAAGAAATCGCGAATAATTATAAGATCGCGACCTTGATCGCCTAGAAATTCAGCGTAGTCGTAGATACGAAACAATCTTAGGAATGAAGCCAAGATCAAGATAAGGATAATAAGGTAGTTTTTTTGAAGAAATTTAAGCATGGGATTTTATTTTCATTTGGTACCAAAGAGTGAAAAGATCAGTGAAGGATTTGATGATGACATTGAGCTTTCGACCCGTGGGATTGCCTTGAGTACGAGGATAGTGGTTAACAGGAATTTCAACTATTTTGAATCCATTGTGCTTGGCATTTAACAAAAATTCACTACTAATGAAGGCACCTCTTTCGGCTTGAAGCTTGGGGATAGTGTCGACAACTTTTTTACTAAATAATTTGAAGCCACAGTCGATGTCGTGAACTTTGAGACCGAACAAAATGAAAACAATAAGCTCCCAAACTTTTGAGGTAAAGACGACAAAGGGTGAAACCTGTCGATGTTTGTAATAGCCAATGACGAGATCGGCTTTGGATTGTTGCTGGGTCTTGATGAAATTGGTGATTTCGGAAAAATCGAATTGACCATCGGAATCGGTGAAAGCGATCCATTGATATTGGGAATTGTAGATACCACTTTTGAAAGCAGCGCCGTATCCCCTATTGGGATTGTGGGTGATGATTTTGATATTTTTGGGATGAAGTTTTTGAATGTCTTTCAGAACTTTAGCAGTATTGTCTTTGGAACCGTCGTTGACTAAAACTATCTCCCATTTGGGAGTTATTTTTTGAAGTATGTCGATAGCTTTGAGGGCCGTATCTTTGATATTGGCCTCTTCGTTGTAGCAAGGAAAAAAAACAGACAGCTCGTTGATTAGATAATCTGATTTCATGAGTTAGTATAACAGTATATAATTAAAACAGCATTTATGAACCAAGAAATTTTGATAAAATCGGCGATAGTAATTGGAATAATTATTGTTCTAATTGTTGTTCGAAAAAAGATACGAGGCTTTTGATTATTGCATGTGAAGATAGAGAGTCATTTTGCCATCGGAATGGAAAAGTTTGACGTGATTGCCTAAAGAACTTGAGGGATTGCGATAGAAGTAAGCAACACCATCGTTGACAGCCATGATGGCTTTGTTGCTGGAGACCATGTCGACGCCGTGATGGAAACGATCGCTGTAGAGATAGGAATATTGGGTCTTACCACGCCCTTGGGTAATAGTGTAGTTGTCCATAGGCCAACGATTAGAATTTAAATAAGAAAACGGATCGATGTCGTTGGCATAAGTCCAGGAGGAAATTTGAGATTCGGTGAGATTGTAGAGACCAAAATGAAGATGGTCGCCAAAGGAATAGCCAGTGTTGCCCATCATGCCAATAATTTCGCCTTTTTTAACTTCGCGCTTGCCTACAAACTTGGCGGCCAGAAGCGAAGAAAGTTCGGATTCAGCTTCTTTTTTTAGTTTTTGATATTTAGCTTCGTCGTTTTTTGTTATAGATAATAGTTTATTTTTTGAGTCTTTTTGATTGACTAATGATTTTTTCTGGTCGTCGAGCTTGGACTGGAGATCGGAAAGCTCTTGCTGTTTTTGGGTTTTTTCTTGTTTTTGAAGATCATAGTTGGTTCGGGCTGTTTCCATATTGATGAGACTTTCTTGGCTGATTTTTTGGATAGTAGATAGGTATTTGAACTGATTGAGAACTTGATTGAAATTTTGAGCGGAAAGAATCATGAGCTGAGGCATGCGTTTGGAATATTTGTAGCTTTCTTGAATTTGACTAATAAAGATAGAGGAAAGGTGATTGAGATAGATGTCCAACTCCCCTATTTGACCGGTTAATTTTTCAATATCGATTTTGAGTAGGTCGATAGCTTTTTCGGTTTGGGTGATTTTGAGATTGGCGAGATTGATTTGAGTGTCGAAAACTTTGATTTGATTAGATAGAGTGTCCTTTTCTTTGTTCAGCTTGTCGATCATTTCTTCGGCTTTTTTGATGTCTTCTTGGCATTCATCGCTAGTTTCGCATTTACCATCGTCTCGACGAGCGTTTAGGGGTGTAGTGAAATTGATAGCAAGCAGGAAACAAAGACTGAAGAAAATAAAGAACTTTGATTTGAAAGACATTAGTATTTTATGTATCTTCTAACTCCGAACCATGAGGCTAAAAGTCCCATCAGCGAGCCAAGAAGAATTTCGATGAGGAAAATTTTGAGGTAATAAATGTAGTCGAGAGAAACAAAGGTGATTGGAAGAAAAAATTGATTGATTTGAGATGAGAAATAGATGGCTAGAGCGGTGGCAAAAATCATACCAAACATAGAACCAAAAAACCCATAAAAAATACCTTCGAGAAGGAATGGAGTTTTGACGTATTTTTTGGTAGCTCCAAGAAGACGACTAATGTTGACTTCCTCTTTGCGATTGGTAATTTTCATGCCAATAATGGCGAAGATTAAAAGAAAGGCGATTGATGAAAGAGATGAAATAACGATTAGACCTGTCTTTCTAATAATGTCGGTCCAATTTAGAAGAGAATTGATGATGTCTTTTTGGTAGATAATTTCGTCGACAACATTGGTTTTGGGGGTAAAGTTTTGAGCAATTTGAGAAAGGACTTTGGGATCGTTGGCTGAGACCTCGAAAGAGGCTGGAAGAACGGAAGCGGTGACAGTCTGAAGAATTAGAGGATTGTCCTTGTTGAGTTCCTTGAAGACATCAAGGGCTTTATCTTTGGAAATAAATTTAATTTCACGAATGTCGGGATAGGAGGAGAGCTCGGCTTGGATTGATTCGACAGTTTGCTTATCCAGACCATCTTTGAGAAAGATGGTGATTTCGGGCTTAGTTTCGAAATTTTTGAGAACATTATTGAAACCATCGGAAGTGAAGGCAAAAAGACTACCAAAAAAGAAGGTCATCCAAATGACGAGGATGGCAGTAAGACTCTGGAAAGGAGATCTTCTAATATGATGCCAAGTAGTATTGAGAATCATCTATGTTTAATATTAACAGATTAAGACTCTTTGTGTTGTGACTTTTTTGTCTTTTTGATGGCGGTGTCCTGAACAATGTTGCCGTATTTTATACTAATGGTTCTTTTGCCCATGGCTTCGATAATTTCGTAGTTGTGAGTGGTCATAATAACCGAGACACCGTAATTGAGATTGATTTGCTTGAGAAGTTTCATGAGATTCCAAGTATTTTCCGGATCGAGATTGCCCGTAGGTTCGTCGGCAAGGATGATTTTGGGGTCGATAGAAAGAGCTCGGGCTAAGGAAGCACGTTGGAGTTCGCCACCAGACAATTGTGAAGGAAATAGATGGCGGCGACTAAGAAGTCCGACTTTTTTGAGAACATCGTCGACTTGGGCTGGAATGTCTGCTTTGGGATAGGAAACAATGTCCAGAGCGGTAATAATATTTTCTTCGATAGTTTTATCCTGGATTAGTTGATAGTCCTGAAAAATTACACCTATTTTTTGGCGGACTTTTTCAACTCGTTGAGAACTAGATTTATTTATATCGACATCGTCGATAAGAATATTGCCAGAGGTTGGACGAATTTGTTTGAGAATGAGCTTGATGAGAGTTGATTTTCCAGAACCGGAGGGTCCGACAATAAAGACAAATTCACCCTGAGAGACTTTAAAAGAAATGTCGTTGATAGCAAGGATGCTGCCGAATTTTTTGGTGACGGAATTGAACTCTAAATTCATGTTATTCTAAGACTTTAACTGAACCAACATCTAATAGCCAGCCGACTTTTTTGGAAGAGTTTGTCTCTCCTTTGACTTCAACTTTACGACCAACAAATAGATCGAGATCCACCGAAGAGGAGGTGAGAGCTGCCCGTTGGTCGGAACCTCCTTCACGATTTAGAATATGGGTACCTTCGCCGTTGAGAGAACCTTTTTCAATGGTGCCCGTGGCTGAATCGGTATAATTTTTGCCAGAGTTACCATAGACTTTTCCGACCTCAATGTCTGAAGTGGAAGAAATATCATCGGCTTTGATAGTGGATTCATTTGTAGTGTCGTTGGAAGAGTTGGGAGTAAATCCAACTAAGTGACTTTGGACAGGGAAAAATCGGGAGATGACAAAACCTGAAGAGAGGGCAAGAACAACTACTATTCCTAAAGCGATAAAATTTATTTTGGTATTTGGCTTTGATTTTTTAAGAGTAGGCGAAGCTGAGAGGTTGTTTATTTCCATAATCTAAATTAATGTATTACTTTTCCAGTATAGCAAAAATCAGTTGAGAGCAAGAGTTGAAATTTGTTGGCGGATATAATTTTGGATTGATGAGAAGTCGGGAGTGGAAGGTAAGAAAACCCATTGGGCATTCTTGAAAGTTGTAGGGTGATAAATAAGACCATCGGATTTTCCCAAACCGACTGGAATAGTGTAGGTGGTTAGAGTGGGAATGGATCGCTGCTGGTAGAGGTTGAAAATTAAATGTGAAAGATCTTTGGTGTTTAGATTTGTTTCGAGGCGATTGTAAATATTTATTAGCTCAGGGAATTTGATGGCGAGGTCAATGAGTCGCGATGATTGGGGAATCTTGAGGAGACTGTCGACAATTAGCTGTTGGCGGCCAATTCGACCAATGTCGGTTCCAGCAACATCACTTTTTCGGGAGCGAATGAATGGAATAATTGTATCCTGATTTAATCTCTGCCAGCCTTGTGGGTAGGAGACGGTGATGTAGATAGGTTTTGATGGATCGTTAATATATTCTGGGTTGGGATAGCTGTAGTCGGTGAAGGCTTGGGGATTGTAGACATCCAAATAACCAATAACACCGATAATATCTTGAATGGTTGAAGTTTCGATGACAAGAGTTCTATTGATTGGTTGGCCGACTAGAGAAGAATAGTTTTTTTGAAGTTGAGAAAAATCTCCGGAAGTGTCGAGAGTGTAGAATTGATTAATTTTGGTGGAAAGTGGGTCGTACCAAATGTCCCTGGGGAGCGAGAATAAAGAAGCCTGATTTGAAGAATAATCGTAGTGAGTATAAATAATAGTGTCGGTAGAGGTATTTTTTTCAAGTCGATCGTCGCGACGATCCATACCAAGGATAATTAGATCGAGATTGCTTGATTGATCGAAACTTGGAAGATGCGAAATTAAGGAAAGGCCAAAAATTAGAATATTTAGAAAATAAAACAGCATTATTGTTTTAGTTCGGATTCAATGAATCCATCGAGATCGCCATCGAGAACAGCATCGGTATTTGAAGTTTCGTAGCGAGTGCGAAGATCTTTAACCATTTTGTAGGGATGAAGCACATATGATCGAATTTGATGGCCCCAACCGGCGTTGACATTCTCACCCTTGAGCTGTTGATGTTCGGACAGCTTTTTTTCTTCTTCGATGACGAGAAGTTTTGAACTTAGCATTTGCATGGCTAAAAGACGATTTTGATCCTGAGATCGTTGAGATTGACAAGAAACAACGATGCCTGAGGGCTTGTGAACGAGGCGAACGGCAGTGGAAACTTTGTTGACGTTTTGACCACCATGACCACCGGCTCTGAAGGCTTGAAATTCAATATCTTCGGGCCTAATGTCGACTGAAGACTGATCTTCGATAAGAGGAGTAACCTCAACTTTGGCAAAAGAAGTTTGACGAAGAGAATCGGCGTTGAAGGGAGATAGACGGACAAGACGGTGGACTCCGGCTTCTTTTTTGAGATAGCCATAAGCAAAATGGCCATGTACTTTGAGATCGACTGATTTGATGCCGGCTTCATCGCCGGGTGTGTAGTCGAGGACTTCGAAAGTCCAGCCTTTTCGTTCAAAATAACGCATGTACATTCTTTGGAGAATAGAAGCCCAATCCATGGCTTCAGTGCCACCCTGCCCCGAATGGACTGAGAGTAGAGCATCACTTGAATCGTATTTACCATTTAGATAAGTTTGGACTTCGATTTGATCAATTTTCTTTTTGAGTTTTTGAAAAGACTGGTCGAGATTTTGCTCGAGTTCTGGATCGGGAGATTGAGAAAGAAACTCGGAAATTTCGAGTAGAGAGCTAATGTCGGAATCGATTTGATTGAATTGATCGTATAAACTTTTACTATGGCTAAGTTGCTGAAGAATTTTTTGGGCATCCTGAGGATGGGACCAAAGCTCTTCGGACTGAGATTCTTTTTCTAAATCCTGAATTTTTTGAGCTAATTGAGAAAAAGCTATTTTATTTTTGAGTAAAGCTTGTTTTTCTGATAGTTGGTTGATTTCATTGCTGCTGACCATTGTTTTGAAGATCCTGAATTGCGTTTTGATAAAGTTGATTTATTATTTGAATTTTTAGATCGTTGATTTGTTTTTGAGGAAAATTATTGGTTTGTTTTAATAATTCCTGATATTGTTGCTGGAGGTAAATTATAGCAGATGAATTGGGAAGTTCGTCGATTCTTTGGTTTAAATAATCGGGTAGGTACTGGCGAAGATCGAGATTGGACAGTTGCGAACTTTGAGCAATGTCTGGAGATGTAGCCGACAAAACATTTGAGTTGGGAGCTTGGGAGAGATAGTTGATGGCAAAATAGAGAGCGATGGCAAAAATTGCCAGTCTAATGATGGAAACTAGGCTAATTTTGGTTGAAGATTTTTTGATCTTTTGTGAGGCCACTAAACAATTTTACATTATTTAGTTGAAGTTTTTTGTTTGATGGCGTCGATGATTGGAGTGTCGCCAACATAGCACTGATCGTCGATAACAGCAAAGGGAACACCAAGACCTTTGGAGGTGTCCATTTGGCATTTTTCTGCAGCCTGTTGCATGAGAGCTTGGTTACTTTTGTTGTAATAGACTTCTTTTTGATCGATACTGAGCTGTGAATCGACTTTATTGTCGCTGATGTATTTTTTGACTATTTCACAATGAGGACAACCATCGCCCCAGAAGAGAACCATGTCGAAAGGTCCTTGGGATTGGGTAGTTTGTTGGTTTTGCTTAACTGAGTTGTAAACAAAATATCCTAAAACAAGAATGATTAGAGCGATGATTATTTTTTTCATTATTTAGTTTTGGAAGAAATAGTAATGATTTTGTCGCCGACTGCGATTTTGTCGACAAATTCCATACCAGAAACGACTTCACCAAAATTAACGTATTCATTGGTAAGATGTTGGCATGTGTCGGTAGAAAGACAAATGAAGAATTGACTGTCGTTGCTAATTGTTTTTTCCATGCCTCGGGCAAGACCAAGAGAACCTCTGACAAAAGGAATAGTGTTGATTTCGGAAGTGATATTGCCACCACCAGTACCATTGCCTTTGGGATCGCCACCTTGGACAACAAATCCAGGCTCAACTCGATGAAAAGTGAGGTTGTTGTAAAAACCTGAATCGGCTTTTGAGATGAAATTAGCGACAGATTTGGGAGCTTGAGCTGAATAAAGTTTGACTACCACCTGACCGTATTTAGTTGAAATAGCGGCAAATTGATCGCCAGACTGGGGTGTGGTTTGAGGTGGGACTGATTGGGTGGGCTGAGAGGACGAGGTGGGTGTGCTGGACATAGACAGATCGTCTTTGGCAGGATTATTGAGACTGCAGGCGGATAAAATAAATGAGGAACTAAGAACTAAAGCGAGACTGAGTATTTTTTTGGTCATGAATTTATTTTAACAAAACAATGATTTTAGTGTCACCCTGCAGAATGTCTTCTTTGTTGTTTGAGGGTGGTAGATCGTGGATACTTTTCATTAATAAATTGTATGAGTAGCGATAAAAAGCGCCTTTGCGAGTGCCGACATCGTGGGTGATGAATTGCTGGCTTTTGTCGTCATAACCGATAATAGCCAGATTATGATAGTAAGGGCCGCCATGAGAGAAGTTTTTATTCTCTTGGAAAAGAATTTTGCCAGCAGCAGGAATGACAATAAGATTTCCCTGACTAATTTGTTGTTTGATGGTTTGAATACTAGGATTTTCGATAATTTGTGTTTTTAGTTTTAGATAGTCAGTGGCGACTTGGTTCATTTGCGAAAGATTGATGTCGTGACTCCAGGATTGGGAGCTTTCGTAGTCGACAAGAGCGAGCAAATCTTTTTTAATATCGGCAACTGAAGGTGTTTGTTGATGATAATAATAGTAGGCGACCAGTAGAGCGGCTTCTTCACAGGTGTCCTGCCAAGGCTGTTCCCAATTGCCTTCGGGGGCTTGAGGAACGAAGGGGGCGCTAATTAGCGCTTGAGCAGGAAGAATGGAGGTTGGAGTTGAGGATGGCAGGACTTGGGCAATAGTTGGACTTATCTCAATATTTGCTGTATTTTTGCCTAAATATAGGCTGGTTAGCTTGGTTGGTACTTCGATTTTTGAGGCATAAAATAGGGCAACTAAGACTAAAACAATAAGGGTGGCCAGATTTGGTAAAGTTAATTTCATTTGAATATATTTTACTTGATTTGAGTGGTATAATTGTCGGATGTCTTCCACCAGCTATAGCGATATTAAGAATGTAGCCGTAATTGCCCATGTAGATCATGGCAAGACTACGCTGGTCGATGCCATGTTGAAACAGACTCATACCTTTAGGGAAAACCAAGAAGAAATGTCGAGAGACAGAATTATGGACAGCAATGACTTGGAAAGAGAAAAAGGTATTACTATCTTGTCTAAAAATACATCGGTTTTTTATAAAGGAACAAAGATTAATATTATCGATACTCCAGGTCATGCTGATTTTGGTGGTGAGGTGGAAAGAGTTTTGAATATGGCCGATGGAGCTCTATTAATAGTAGACGCGGCTGAAGGACCTTTGTCGCAGACTAAATTTGTATTGAAGAGAGCCTTGGAATATGGATTGAAGATTATTTTGGTAATTAATAAAATTGATCGTAAGGACGCTGATGTTAAAAGAGTGGTGTCCGATGCTGAGAATTTATTCTTGAGTTTGGCTGATGATCCGGAATTATTGGATTTTCCTGTGATTTACGCCATTGGAAGAGATGGAAAGACTTTTAATAAAATGCCAGAAAGTTTGGATGAGGCAGCTGATACTACTCCCCTATTTGATGCAATTATAGATAGAATTCCATCGTCTGAAAGAGATGTAGATAAGCCTTTCCAAATGTTGGTGTCGGCTTTTGAAAAGAACGAATATTTGGGAAGATTGGCTTTGGGAAGAATTAACCAAGGTGTGGTTAAAAAGAATGATTTCATTTCATTGGTTTCCAGCGACCAGAAAGTAATTGGAAATTTCCGAATTGAAAGAATGTATGTGAATGAAGGAATGAATAAAGTGGAAACTGATGAGGCTAAGAGTGGTGAGGTGGTATACATAGCCGGAATTCCTAAGATTGAAATCGGACAAACACTGACTGATGTTCATTATCAGGTAGCTTTACCAAACATTGCTGTGGCCGAACCTACTCTTAAGGCTAGCTTCGGTCCAAATACATCTAAATTTGCCAGAGATGAGGCTAAATTTTTAACTAGTCGTGAACTTAAAGAAAGATTGGTTGATGAGGCTTCGACTACTTTGGGCTTGAAAGTTGAGGATGATCCAAACGATAGTATCAGAATGCTGGTGTCCGGAAGAGGTGAACTTCATTTGGCCATTTTAATCGAAAAACTTCGACGTGAAGGCTATGCCATGGAAGTGGGAAAGCCTGAAGTGATTTTGAAGACTATTAATGGAACTGTGTGCGAACCTTACAATGAATTGACTATTTTGACTCCTGAGGATTATGTGGGGGCTATTACTTCAGAATTGGGCAAGAGAAAAGCAGAAATGCTTGATATGCAGACTGAGAAGAATGGAGTAAAGATGGTGTACAAAATTAGCGAAAGAAACGCTTTGGGCCTTAGAAGTAGCTTGATGACTGAGACCAGAGGACAAGTGTCCCTGAACTTTTTGTTCTTGGGCTATGAACCTAAATCGAGCGATACTGTGAAGGAAAGAAATGGTGTATTGATTTCGTTTGAGAGTGGTAAAGCTTTGTCCTATGGATTGGATTTGGCTCAAAAAAGAGGAATTACTTTTGTGGAACCAACCGAGGAAGTTTATGAAGGACAGATTGTGGGATTCAGACCAGTGGTGGGCGATTTGGAAATTAACATCTGCAAAGGTAAGCAGCTTACAAACATGAGATCTTCGGGTAATGATGATTCGATTATTTTGGCTCCAGCAGTAAAATATAGTATTGAAGAATCACTAGATTTTATTGAAAGCGACGAATTAATTGACATTACTACCAAATCGATTCGATTGAGAAAGAAATTCCTAAGTAAAGTGGATAGAGTGCGAGCTGAAAGAAAAATTCAAAGCCAAAATTAATTGCCAAGTGTGGGTGTTATAACTTTTTCCCAACGGACTTGATTAAGAGAAGTTTCGATCATTTGAGAAAAAATTCTAGTAACATCAAATTGAGAGAAGAAATAAACCAGAAAGGCAGCGATAATGGCAGTGCCAAATAGAGAACCAAGAGAGTGAAAGACGCCAGCAATAAAGTTAAAGAAAGCAAACTTGAAGGGGTTGGCAGAATAGATCATATAACGACTTCTGTTGGAAATTTGGTAGAGTCGCTGGTTTAATTTTTGAATTTCTAGAGTTAACTTTTTGGATGATTTCATAGTTATTTTAATTTATTATAAACTGATTCGACTTCTTGGATAGTAGAGTTGATTCTAAACTGATCTAACATGCCTGTCATTTTGTCGTTTTGAAAGCGAGGAACAATATGGATATGGGCATGAGGCACTTCCATACCAGCTGTGATGTAGGTAAAATAATCGGCATTTAGCTTTTGTTTTAGATCCTGACCAATTTTGGTAGCTAGTGGCCAAATTTCTGATTGAGCGGGAATGTCGTAGACCCAACGGTAGTGGGTTTTGGGGATAAGAAGGGTGTGGCCAGGGTTGATAGGATTGATGTCTAAGAAAGCTAGATAGTTTTGGTCCTCATAAATTTTGAAGGAAGGAATTTGACCTGAGATTATTTTACAGAAAATACAATCGTCCATGAATTAGTGTAGCAAATTAGGAAACTAAAGGCTTGTGTTGGCGGAGGAATTTTTTGATTTCTTCGATAGCTTTTTTGGGATCAGTTGAATTTAATATGCCCCCAGCAGCTCGATCGTGTCCTCCGCCAATTTTCATATTTACAGCGAGTTCTCGGACATTGGTACTACCTGGAAGCGAGCGAAATGAAATATGACAAGTGTTGTCGCTATGAGCTTTGACAGTGAAACCCCAAGTGTAATTTTTTAGAACCCGAAGATACTGTCCAGTATATATATCACCTGCTTCTGAAACGTCGGAGTCGGAAAGATGATGTCGACTGATGTAGTTATGACTAATATATGAGGTTGA
>QKGR01000010.1 GCA_003250375.1 Candidatus Shapirobacteria bacterium
CCTATCACTGCTGGTGGTTTTCTCTATCTGGCTGCCACCGATCTTATTCCCGAACTTCATCGCCACAACACTACCCGCAGCTCCCTTATTCAAATTCTTTTCATTCTCCTTGGCGTTGCTCTTATGTACAGTCTTATTTTCCTCGAATAAATAATTTAAAAACAAATTTCCATTTCCTCCACACCAATCCTTATTTTTCCCGTAAAATAAACACATGTTAGTTACTATCTACACCGATGGCGGTTCTCGTGGCAATCCCGGCATCTCCGGCTTCGGCCTAGTCATCATCGATGAATCCAATCAAATAATTCATCAGGAATCTAAATTTCTTGGCATCAAAACCAATAATGAAGCCGAATATTCTGGTCTAGTTGCTGCCCTCACTTGGCTTGTTCAGAACAAATCCAAATACGACCTTACTCAAGCCAACTTCAATTCCGATTCCCAGCTTATGGTTCGCCAAATTCAAGGTCTCTACAAAGTCAAATCACCAAACATAATTCCTCTCTATCAATCCGCCATTTCTTTACTCAAACAACTCAACATTCCTTATCAGTTTACCGATGTTCGTCGCGAATTCAATCAAATAGCCGACAAATTGGCCAATCAAGCCATGGATTCTGCCAAATTATGAAACAACGACTCGTCCCCATCATCGCCGCCATTCTTACTGCTCTTCCCATTATTGCCATTTTTTCACCCCTAATTTTTGGCTATGGTCGTACCTCAACCAACACCAAGCTCCTTGGACTCGACTACTCTTTACTCTCCAAGGATCAAGTTATCCAAAAAATTAATACCGATTTTGTACCTCCAGCTCAAGTTGAATTTAATTATCAAGACGCCTCATTTCCCTTAGCTCTTTCTGAAATTAACTATCAAATCGACGCCGAATCCACCGCCAACAATATCATTAGCAAGAATCTCAACCAAGGACTTTTCCAATATCTCGATCATCTCATCCATTCCCAAGATAATCTTCTCGAAGTCAAATTCGACCAGGAAATTTTCAATCAAAAAATTGCCAGTATTTCCTCTCAAATCGAAAAACCATTTATTCCCACTGAATTTCAACTTGTCACTCAGCCCAACAATTCTCAAACCGTCGTCGCCAAACAAGGCCAACTCGGTCTTACTATCGATGAATCTCAATTATTAAATTCATTCATATCTCTCTCCAAACGCCACGATTTCCAGTCCATCGCCATCCCTGTCGTCAACCAGGGCCTTATTCCCTCAGAAGCCGATTTAGATAATTTACTAGCTCAGGCCAATTCTCTTATTGGCAAAAAATTGCTTCTTCGCATCGACTCCGAAAATACCACTGAAATCGACGATAAAACTCTCATCTCTTGGTTCGATTTTCAATCAGGTTTCAACTCCGAAAAAATTACCCAATATGTCGACAATATTAATCAAAGTTTCAAAAGGGATCCCGTTGATGCTGTTTTTCAAGTCGAATCGGGCAAAGTTCTCGAATTCCGTCCCGCCAAGGAAGGCCTCACTATCGACACCGAACAACTTACCTCCGACCTCCCGAATCAAATTAAGCTTCTGATCGCTTCTTCTGAAAAACAAGTCGAGTATCAAATTCCCACTACGTCCATCAAACCTCAAGTCAACACTGCCGATGTCAACGATCTTGGTATCAAAGAACTTCTTGGCAAAGGCACTTCCACCTTCCATCACAGTAGTGCCACTCGCAATAAAAACGTCGAAAAAGGTGCTTCGGTAGTCAACCGTGTTCTCGTTGCTCCCGGCGACACCTTTTCTTTCATCAAATCTCTTGGTGAAGTTAGTGTTGAATCAGGTTACTACATGGCCTATGTCATTCGTGGTGGCAAAACCGAGCTCGATGTTGGTGGGGGAATCTGCCAAGTTTCCACCACTCTTTTCCGAGCTATGCTCAATTCAGGTCTCGACATTACCCATCGTCAGAACCACGCCTATCGTGTTTCCTACTACGAAGAGGACATGCCCCCAGGCTACGATGCCACTGTTTTCATCCCCAATCCCGATTTAACTTTTATCAATGACACCGGCAATTATGTTCTTATCCAAAATACCTATGACGGCGTCAACAAATCCCTAACCTACGAAATTTGGGGTACCTCCGATGGTCGCCAAACCGAAATTAGTAACTATCGTCAATGGGGCGCTTCCGCTCCACCTCCCGATGTCTACATCGACGATCCCACGCTTCCACCCGGTAAAGTTATTCAAATTGAGAGTCGAGTTCCTGGCCTCAAAACCTCTTTCGATTGGAAAGTTGTCCGCGATGGCCAAACTATCCATCAAAAAACTTACACTTCCACCTACACTCCCTGGGCTGCCGTTTTCCGTCGTGGTCCACAAATCTAATTTCCTATCTCCATTCTTGGGTCCCTATCTAGTTCAGCTTTATTTTCCACAAACTCTCCTCTCAGTGCTTGGAAATATCCTACCAATCCAATCATTCCTGCATTGTCTGTATTCAAAATCTTTTTAACAGGAAAATAAATTGGAATTTTCTTGTCTCTTGCCAATTTTCCAAGCATTTTTCTCAATTTCTGATTTGCCATCACTCCTCCCACCGCAATCAGCGATTTTACTTTGTACTCATCAATTGCTTTTCCGTATTTCATCAACAAAGTTTCAAATACTGCCCTCTGATAGCTAGCCGCATAATCAGTCAAATGTTCATTAATTTCTTCGTTTGTTAATTTCTTAATTTGGTAGTAAAAAGCCGTCTTTAAACCCGAAAAACTATAATCAAAATCTTTCCTGTCCTTCAGTGGTCTTGGTAGTTCCATAAAATTATCATTCCCACTTTCTGCCAACCTTTCAATCACCGGGCCTCCAGGATACCCAAGTCCCATCTGCTTTGCTGCCTTGTCTAGCGCTTCTCCTGCCGCATCATCCAAAGTTTCACCCACAACTTCATATTTTCCAATTCCACTTATTCTTACAATTTTCGTGTGACCTCCCGAAATTGTCAAAGCCAATGCTGGCCATTCAATCTGTCTTTCTGGTCTACCGGCCCTATTCTTCGCCAGCACCGACAAAATATGTCCCTCAATATGATTCACGGCTACTAATTTTTTATCAAATTCAATCGCTAATTCTTTGGCCTTATTCACTCCTACGCTCAATGCCGGTGCCAATCCCGATCCCTTAGTCACCGCAATCACTTCAATTTTTTCCATCCCTTTAGCAATAATTTCTTTTATTTTCTCATCCTTTTTTATGTGTTTCTGAAATCTAAGATCTGAAATCTGAGATCTTTTTATTGCCTCGGCAATCACCGCCTCAATCCTTTCCTTATGTGCCCTCATAGCAATATCTGGCACCACTCCGCCCCAGTCTTTATGTAAGTCAACTTGAGAGGACACTACGTTTGCCAGAATTCGATCATCCATCAACACTGCTGCCGATGTATCATCACAACTGGTATCTATGGCCAAAATTATCATTCCAATATTTTACCACCTTCTTTTTATGCTAATCTTAATATATGAAAAATCGACTTCTTATTGTTTTATCCCTTGTTTTTGTTCTTGTTTCTTTAGCTGGAGGCTACTACATTCTTGTCCTTAGCAAACAACCCTCCTACACCTCCCAAGTTCCCGAAGTCACTCTTCCCACTCCTACTCCAGAGTATTCCGACCCTGTTCAAGAAGAAACGACAACCAATGACGAATCAATGGTTTTAGATGAGACTGCTCAAGAACCAGAATCCACCCCCACTCCAATTCCAGAATTTCTTTCTTTTCAATCCGACGACGACAATTTTTCCGTCTCCTACAAATCTCAAAGAAAATTCTACCAGGACACCGAAAAAACCGGCAATCGCTACACCTTTTTTATAAGTAATTCCAATAATATCACTCTTCATGTCGGCGACTCCTGGTCCTGGGACCACCCCGCTCGAGTTTTCAGCTCCGACCTCACCGTTTCTGGCCAACCCACTTTTACCTTCGAAGTAAGTTCTCAAAAACTCACCGATTTCGAATCCGGCAACAAAAAATACACCGTCCAATGTGTTCATTTTGGTTCTGAGTCAGTCAAGGCTGAATGCGACGCCTTAATCTCTTCTTTCAAACTTCTTTAGTTCAGTAAATTAATACTGAATCTCTCTCGTATTTTCCTCAATATATTCAAACTTAATTGGTACCCAATTAACTTTCTTTTTCAGTTCCTCCAATGCTTCTTCTCCCATATTCTCTGGCCATTCAACGCAAGCCACACTGCCTTTTTCAAACAAATCAAAAAAGTTAATCTCATCCAGTTCATGTTTATCCCGAATCCTGTACAAATCAAAGTGAAGAAACTTAGTAATTAGGGTTGTCTTAGATTTTGTAATTTCATATTCATTAAAAATAAAAAAAGTCGGGGATGTAATTTTTCCTTCCACTCCAAACATTCTCGCTACCGATCTCGAAAATACTGTCTTTCCGCATCCCAAATCTCCGGTCAGTGCCAGTACAATTGCTTTGTCATCCTTCGACTTTTCAATTATCTTCTTCACAATAAATTCTGCCACTTTTCCAGTTTCCTTTTCACTTTTCGAAATTACCGTTTGTCCCGATTTTCCCGTCACC
Source organism: Candidatus Shapirobacteria bacterium (assembly GCA_003250375.1). Taxonomy (GTDB): domain Bacteria; phylum Patescibacteriota; class Microgenomatia; order UBA12405; family UBA12405; genus SZUA-533. Next base: position 4,581 of record QKGR01000010.1, read on the forward strand.
ACGTCGCCTCTTCTTAGAACTTTTATCTCCGATTCGCTAATATCTATTACTGTCGATGGTTTATTGTTTGGTAGCCTTCCACCATCAACAATCAAATCCAACATTTCCATTTTCTTTTTCGACAATGTCCCAAGTAGGCTCTCCACACTATAATGTGGCGACCTTCCCGACAAGTTTGCCGATGTTGCTGAAATTGGTTTTCCCACCATCCTCACCAAATCTGCTATCAATTTACTATCCGGTATTCTAATTCCCAAAGTCCCATTTTCTGCCTCAATTCCTTTTGCTGTCTTATGCTTTCCTTTTGAGATTATTGTAAATGGTCCAGGCAACAATCTTGAATACAATCTTTTTGCATTATCATCAAGTTCCACATATTCACTCGCCATTACCTCATCCAGTACTGCCACCGAAATTGCTTTTCCTGCCCATCTATCCTTAAATCCGATTAGCTTTTCTACAGCCGACTTATTTGTCGCATCCACCGCCAAAATATACACCGTATCAGAAGGGTAGAGGACTAGGCCACCTTTCTTAATCACGTCGGCCGCCATTTCCACTGCCTTTTTATCTTTAGTACCAATTCGAATCATTGCCTATTTTACCAAATATTCTAATGCTTCTACAGGCCTCAATTGTCCCATCATTTCTAAATTATTAAGATCAATCCACATAGGCTCATATTCTTGTCCGGGATATGGATGAATCTCCGGTCCTCCCGTAATTTGTAAAGCAACATTTGCTGTTTCACCAACTTCACACCAAAAATAATTATGTTCTACTCCTTTCCATTCGTTAGCAAACAACCATTCTCCGCTAACTACATTTAGTCCTGTTTCTTCACTAATTTCTCTTCTCAAAGTGTCTATAAATGTTTCACTTTCCTCTTTTCTGCCCCTGGCAATGTTAAGTATCTTCTTCCATTATCATTTCTCCGTATTACCACCACTTTTCCTTCAACAACAATAATTCCTCTTGCTGTTACTGCTTCCATAAGCCTATCATATCACCAATATATTTGTCTCCGCTAGCTCCTTTGTACCCAATTCATGCTAAAATACCAACATGGACAAAACATATAATCCCTCCCAAGAATCCGCCATTTACGATCAGTGGGAAAAATCTGGTATCTTCACTCCCGTTGTCCCCAAAAATCCTGTTCAATCCCGACTCGACAAAGAACCCTTCACTATTATTTTGCCTCCACCTAACGCCAACAACCCTCTTCATGCCGGCCATGCTCTCTATACTGTTGAGGATACTATGGTGCGTTTTCATCGCATGCTTGGCGATCCTACTCTTTGGCTTCCCGGTACCGACCACGCCGGCATTGAAACCCAATTCGTTTTTGAGAAATATCTCCAGAAACAAGGAAAGTCTCGATTTGACTACGATCGTCAAACTTTATTCAAAATGATTTTTGATTATGTAAATCAGAATCGAGATGTTGCCAAAAATCAGATGAAACGTCTTGGTTTTTCCCTCGATTGGACCCGTGAAAAATTCACCATGGATCAGGATCATATAGGTCGTGTCTATTCAGTCTTCCGAAAAATGGTCGATGAAGGTCTAATCTATCGCGACGAAAAAATTGTAAATTACTGTACTTTCTGTGGCACTGCTTTTTCCAATCTCGAAGTCGAACATAAAACTGTCAATTCCCATCTCTGGTACATCAAATATGGACCACTCACCGTTGCCACTACTCGTCCTGAAACTATGCTTGGCGACACTGCTGTTGCCGTCAACCCCAAAGATCAACGCTACCAGGACTTAGTTGGTAAAACAATTACTCTACCTCTAGTCAATAAAGAAATTCCTGTGATTGCCGAAGAATCCATCGATCCTGAGTTTGGTACCGGTGCTGTCAAAGTCACCCCTAGCCATTCTCCTGAAGATTATGACATGGCCAAAAAACACCATCTCGAATTTATTCGTATTTTCGATTACGACGGAAAGTCAAACGACAATGTTCCAAAAAAGTATCGTGGTTTTTATCCCAAAGAAGTCCGCCAAATGCTTCTTGATGATTTACAAGCACAAGGATTACTTCTAAAAACAGAAGATTACACTCATGAAGTTGGTCATTGCTACAAGTGTGGCCGCCCCATCGAACCTATTACTGCTCCCCAATGGTTCGTTAAAATCAAACCACTTGCCGACAAAGCCGAAGAAGTTGTCAAAAAAGATGAAATCTTAATTTTTCCCAAACGTTTCAAAAAGTCGTACCTAACTTGGATGAAGGATGTGAGGGATTGGCCTATTTCACGTCAAATAGTATGGGGGCATCAAATCCCTGTTTGGTATTGTGTCGACAACGAACCAACAAAATTCGATTTAACATTTATCGACAAAAAAGGCCAAACTGTTCATGGAAATTGGTTCCAAATCTGTGATCAGGGTTATTCTTATGATGAAATTAAGCTAGGATTACAATCATTAATAGCAGATACTGCTGCAAAATATTATTTGTCAGAAGAAGAAGCCAAAAAACACGGATCTTTTGTTCTTCAAGAAACCGACACCTTCGATACTTGGTTTTCCTCTGGTCAATGGCCGTATTCCACTCTTGGCTGGGATCCTGAAGGCCATCATTCTCCTGATTTCGAATATTTTTACCCCACCACAGTTCTCGACACTATGTGGGACATCTTATTTTTCTGGGTAGCTCGTATGATTATGTTTGGAATCTACACCACTGGTCAAATTCCTTTTAAGGTTGCTCACATGCATTCTCGTGTTACCGATTCCAAAGGTCAGAAAATGTCTAAATCCAAAGGCAATGTTATCGATCCTCTCACTATGTCCGACAAATATGGTGCCGATGCTCTCAGAATGGCACTTGTCATTGGTGTCGCTCCTGGATCCGACATTTCTCTTTCCGAAGACAAAATCCGTGCCCAGCGCAATTTTGTCAACAAAATTTGGAACGCCTCTCGCTTTGTTCTTATGAAAGTTGAACAGTTGGAAGCTCATTCCATTGACATCGAAAATATCGATTCAAACAAGTATCCCGAGGACAAAGAAATCACCACCAAGCTCAACGCCCTAATTGAATCCACTACCAACAACATCAACACCTATCGCTTCGGCCAAGCTTCTGAAGACCTATATCAATTCTTCTGGAAATCATATTGCGATGTCTACATCGAAGCTACCAAAAATAGGGGAGTCGATGCTGTGCCTGTTCTACTTCATGTTCTGGTCACTTCACTCAAACTTATGCACCCCTTTATTCCCTTTGTCACCGAAGCCGTCTATCAGCAAATTAGACCAATTCTCAAACAATCCGACGAACTCATTGCTTCCTCTGGCTGGCCCAAGAACTAAAAATAGATTACAATTATTCCATGACGAAGCGGTCTTTTAATTATCAGCTCGTTTTTTTGGGTCTTCTGCTCAGTCTTGTCACCCTCAATTTCTATTTCTTGGCCTCCACTCCCAAAGATGTCCTTCAGGCCAAAATTCTCGCTTCTTCATTATCCAGAGGTCAAAGTTATCTGGGTAAGCTCAAACTATGGCAAATTTTTGTCCAACATGAAGATTGGCGGAATGCCCAAGTTTTGGCTGCCTCTCTCGACCCCAAAGATACCACTGTGTATGAATCTCTTTATTCTCCCGACATAATCAAATCCCAAATCAACCAGCTCCAATACAAAACCAACAAAACCCCCGATGATTGGATTGAATTAGCCAAAGCTTACTATCGCCTCAACGATATTAAAATGACCCAATCAGCCCTCTCCCAAGCCCAATCTCTCGATCCTCTTCGCGACGACATCAACGAACTAATCCGTTCTCTTCAATAGTCCAAAAAAAATCCCAGCGTTTCCACTGGGATTTTAATTTTATAGAGTAAAGAATCTTATTCTTCCTTCTTCTCTTCTTCTTTGTTTTCGTCAGCTGCTTTTTGCTCAGTTGCTGGCACTTCATCTGGAGCTACGGTAGTTTCTTCAATCACTTCTTCTTTGTGTTCTTGTACTTTAACTACTACCAATTCACCATCAGTCTTAATTTCAACCTTATCACCATGATCCAAATCGGCCACAGTTACTTGGTTATCGATTGTCTCGATTGTACCTAGGTCAACTTCAAACTTTTCAGGTAAATCAGTAGGTAAAGCCTCTACTTCAACTTCCATAGTTACTTCAACTAATTCCAAACCAGCCTTTACAGCAGGGGATTCGCCAACGAATTCGATTGGTACAGTCGCAGTAATCTTTTCCTTCAAATTAACTTTATGCAAGTCAATATGCATCAAGCTTCCCAAAACTGGGTGAAATTGAGGATTTTTAAAAAGAATTGGATTCTTTACCCCATCAATCATCAAATCTACCAATTGGGATTCTCCCACCTCGTCATAGATTCTTTCGAGAGTTTTTGTTTCAAATTGCAATGAAACTGGTTCAATATCCTTTCCGTACATGCTTCCTGGAGTTTTACCTTCTCTTCGCAAATATCTTACTTTTCTACCTTTTAATTCTCTTACTTGAGATTCCAATACTGGATTTTGTTTTGTCATTAATTTAATTTGCTTCAGGCCCTTTGTCCGCCTCTTGGCGACTACCTACCATCTGCTCTAATAATTCAAAGGCTATTATAACAGATTTTTATGATAGATCACGCTTTAATTAGAAGCCTCTCCAATATTATAGGTTCAAATTCAAAATATGTGTTATAATACTCCAACAGCCATGATCCGGCAGATTGGAACCGGGGAGCTGGGCATAGACTACCACAAGTAGGGTACTGCCAAGGAGGCGAAACCATAAAGTCAGCAACGTGTGTCAAGGAAGTCGAAGTTTTCGACTGACGCAGATCCACCGATGAGGTGGATCGAAGAACTCGGAGCACGTCAATAAATAAGGTCTTTCTATTGACGCATTTGCTCCCAAATTTCGGGAGTTTTTTGTTAAATAGAAGGATAAAACAAGGTGGCACCGCCTCTCTTTGTAGGCCCTTGTGAATCAATCAGTATTCCTGGTTGCTTCGCAAGGGCCTTTTTTAGTTTCTTTAGGTGAAAATTTGGAGTCTAAGCGACAAATTTTTCCTAAAGACACAATCCGTAGCGAACCAAAAGTGAGCGTACGGATTAGTTCAGCCCCTGCTCTTATAAATGTTAAAATTTAACCAACAACTATGTACAAAGCACCACAAAAACCCCGTATTCTCACAGGCGATCGTCCCACTGGGCCGCTCCATCTTGGTCATTATGTCGGTACTCTCGCCAACAGAGTCAAGCTTCAGGATCAATATGACTGTTTTTTCATTATTGCCGATCTTCACACTCTCACCACTCAAAATTCCAAAGAACAAACCACTACGCTCAACGACCGTGTTCGAGGCTTGGTTTTAGATTATTTATCTGTCGGCATCGATCCTGCCAAATCAGTTATCTATCAGCAATCCCAGGTTCCTGAAGTTACCTATCTATACCTTTTATTTAATATGTTAGTTTCTGTTCCTCGCGCTCAGCGTATTCCCACTCTCAAGGATGTTCTCAAGGCTGCCCACATCGAAAATCCCTCCGTCGGGCTTCTATCCTATCCCATCCTTCAGTCTGCCGACATTCTAATGGTCAAAGGCAATCTTGTTCCTGTTGGCAAGGATCAGGAATCTCATGTCGAAATCACTCGCGAAATTGCTTCTACTTTCAATAAAATGTATGGCCAAATTTTTCCCGAGCCCAAAGCCCTAATCGGCGACATTGGCACTCTTGTTGGCACCGATGGCAATTCAAAAATGTCCAAATCTCTCAACAATTGCATATATCTTTCCGACGACGAAGCTACTGTCACCAAAAAAGTTATGGGTATGTACACCGATCCCACCCGTCTTCGCCCCACCGACCCCGGTCATGTCGAAGGCAATCCTGTCTTTATCTACCACGATGCCTTCAACGACAACAAAGCCGAAGTTGAGGATCTCAAATCCCGCTACTTAGTTGGTCAAGTCGGCGATGTCGAAGTCAAACAAAAATTAGCCTTGGCCATCAACAAATTTCTTACGCCTATTAGAGAAAAAAGAAAATTATATGAGTCGAAGCCAGAATTAATCGACCAAATTATCCAAGAAGGTAGTGCCAAGGCCAAAGCCGAAGCCGCAAAAACTCTCGCCGAAGCCCTCCAAGCCATGGGCATAAAATAAAACAAAATATCAAACTAATAATCTAAACAATGTCTCAAGGTAAAGATGTTGCTAATACTAATTTCGATCGAAGAAAGTTTCTTAAATTGGCCGCTGCTGGTACCGCTGCTTTAATTCTTGGTTCAGAAGTTGTTGATTCTGCTATGGACATAGGACTGAATACTATCACCGATGGAATGGAAGAGTCTACCCCGCCTGAGTTTAGTGATATTTTAATTCCTGAAAGAAACCCCAACTACCTTCCTCCCCAAAGCATTCTTGCAGAATCATTTAATATCTATCGTCATTGGCAAACTAACGACCCATCATTACCCCACTTAAGTTTTCATCACTTATCAGGATACGCATCGGACTTGTCACTTATTTCTAACATTCCTAAAGTTTTTGCACCTAGTCAAGAAGGTTTTATTGGACATTTGTCAAACGTAATTTACGATTCCGAATCGACCAGAAAAGAACTATTTCTAGAATCAAGTTGCTACAGGCCTTTCACTGAGTTCAGTTTCTCAAACCTCATCGAGATTGTTGGTTATGATGTTGGGGCTGGGCTTGTCACCCCAACAACTAATAAATTCTTACAAGAATATAATTTATCAAAAGAAGACTTCTATCATCTATTGTATGACGAAAATACTTCAGGTTTATCCGATGAGCAGACGGAATTTCTAAGAGCTAATATTGTTAAATCTATTTCTCAAGCCACTAGCTACTTTACTAAGACAAGGCAGGAGTCAGGTAAGCCTTTGTCATTGGCAACAAGTATTGCTTATTTCTTATATCAAAACAAAGGTCAAATCATGCCCTCGTTGTTTGATGCAACTTTATATGCAAAATTATTTGTTCGCAATAATCTTGAAACATTAGAGCCAAAATCCACTTATCAACAAGCCTTTAATTATTCTCAATTGTTTCTCGATCAATTTTCACCACGTACGTCATTGAATTGGCTGGTTTCAGAAATAGAGTCACACGGCCGCCCTCCTTATCTTCTCGAAGATAGTCCTATTGCCACCGAACAATTCAAAAATTTCATGCCTATAAATATTGCTGGGGTAAGCTATCATGGTCTAAATCTAACTGCTCTTGCCGCAGGATGCATGAGCACCCCAGTGCTAAAGAAATACTCACTCGCATATTACAACGCCAGGCATCTTGGTTATTTCGATATTCGAGCTCAACATGGTAGTAACAAAGTTCGAGCCGACATTCAGGTCGTTTCTAATTCCGATAAAATTAAAGAAACAATTCGTGAAAGTATAAAATGAAACAAAATATCAAGCTAATTTATATTCTTTCTTTTCTCAGAACCACCTGGTTCTGGCTTGGTGTCTGGGTCTATTGGTATTTAAAATTCACCGATTATGCTGGTATCGGCCTAATCGAATCAATCATGGTTGCCACCATGACTCTTTTGGAAATTCCTACTGGCGCCATCGCCGATCTGCTTGGTCGCAAGAATACCTTGATTGTTTCATTTATTGGCATGGCTGCCAACAATATCATCATGGGTCTGGCCACCAATCTGTACGGTTTAATTGTTTCTGTTGTTATTGGTAGCTTGGGCGCCACACTTTTTTCTGGCACCATTGAGGCCATCGCCTACGATAGTCTAAAAGTTGAAGGATCAGAATCAAAATACGATAAAGTTGTCTCCAACATGAACTCTCTCCAACTCATCGCCATGTGTCTATGCGGTGCTCTCGGCGGTTTCGTATACCAAATCGATCCCAGATTCCCGTTCTTATTCGCTGGCCTTTTCAATATCCTTGGAATTATTATTGCTTTCTTTTTAATCGAACCATCAATAGATTCTGAAAAATTTTCATTCTCAAATTTTGCGCTCCAAACCAAACAAGGTTTTGTTCAACTTTTCAAGTCAAATCAAGTTATTGCCCAAACAATTATTCTCCTCATCATCGGCTCCATTATGACTGTTTCAGATGAAATGATCGACAGTATTCTTGCCTTTGAATTTGGTTTCACTCCAGTCACTTTGGGAATTTTTACTTCGGTAGTTTTTGCATTTGCTGCTCTTGTCTCCCAGCTTTCCTCTAAATTAAATCTAACTAAACACTTCCATCTCTTCATTTTAGGATTGCTTGTTGCCCTAAGTTTCATTATCTCTCCCTTTGTCGGCATTGTTTTTGGAGGACTTTCAATTATTCTTCGAAACGGACTAAGGCTACTGGCTATCAATACCTCTTCGGTTCTAATCAATCAGTCGGCTGAGTCAAAGTATCGAGCCACTACCATATCTACCTTCAACATGCTCAAGAATATTCCTTATGCTCTTTCTGCATTTTACATCGGCACTCTTATGGACAATATCTCCGCCAAGCTTTTTACTTTTTATCTTGGTCTAATTCTCCTTATTATGATGTTTCTGGTTAATCTTCCAAAAGTTAAAACCTCTCGTTTAGCATTTTCCCGCTCAAACTAATCCAAAAAAAATCGATTATAATACCCTTCGATTTTTATCAGAATTCTGATTGGCATATCGACATCGGCTCAACTTCCTTCTCTTTTTACCTTCAAGAACCATGTTTATCCAAGCATCAGTTGCTCCAACTTTTTTTCTTGCCTCAATTAAGTCTGGTTTTTCCCCGAAAAGTAAATAATCTTCTTGATCTGATCTTGTACACGACCTTTCAACCCTACCTCTTTTACACAATCCGCATCTGCCATTCAATCCCCAACTTCCAACAAAATTTGGACACACTCCATCAACGGCTGCATGTGGACCCAAGTTCCGAATCTTTACTTCTATATCTATTGGCACTTCTCCGTCTGAATATGCGCGTTCACAATTATTAAAAATAGTTGACATAAAAAGACTATATCACAACTTATATTTACTATTTCATTTCACTGTCTCCAGCCCAACCCAAAAAAACCCGCACCATATTCAGTGC
>QKGR01000019.1:0-43986 GCA_003250375.1 Candidatus Shapirobacteria bacterium
AAGATCTTTGGACATCGTATCATACAAGAATTTGGTGCAATGATAATTGTAGGATGTATTTGAGGCCGGGAATTGAAGAGCAACTATTGTTTCAAGATTTACACAACAGAAAAGTTGAGAAACTAGATATTGTTTTGTTGGACGTTAATAATGAATTAACAGATGAACAGATAACTAATTTGGATCAAGAATTAATATTACGGTATAAAGATAGCAAAGAAAAACGCGATGGTCGTTTTTCGGGGATGATTATGGGAGTTGGTAATAGTATGGCAATTTTCGTAAGAAGGTATAATCCGGAAGAAAGTGAACATATGTTTGAAGATTATCCTGTTCCGGAAGATGAAATGATTTCAACATGGTCGACTCCACAAATGACACTACGTCATGAAGTTGCCCATTATAATCAATGGGAGTTCAATTATAATTTAGAAGAAGTTGTTGGTATGGATAATTATGGTGATTTGCTGAATGCTGCAGAACGGCAAGAAGGCGACGATTCGTCGGGTTATTGGGTGGTGATGGAGATGAAAGAGGGGGTAGTGGTGGCTAAAGAGGATTTTATGAAAGATATTCAAGAGATGATATAGATGTTTGTGTAGGATTTTTTTTGCGGGTGATAAGTACTAGAGGAGAAATTAGACTTGCCTGACAGAGATGACGTCGCCGCTGTTACCAAGGATTACTGGATTTTGACAAATATTACATCTTTTGCCTTTAACACCAGTTTCTATTGCCTTATTGCGTGCAGTAAACTCATTTTCTTGAACAACTTTGACAGTGATTGTTGAGGGATCAATTTTGTGATGAAGGTTGTTTGAACAGACAAGATTAAATGAAAATTCGTAAGGCATGGGTATATTTTACTATACTTTTGATTATTCGTAAATAATTTGGTAATTCGATTATTTGCTGATAAAATGATGATTATTGGTTTGAATAGAGGAGTTTGAAGTATGAAGTTTGTAATTATGGCCGGAGGTTTTGGAAGCAAGTTGTGGCCTTTGAGTCGTGAGAAAGCACCGAAACAATTTATTAGTGTCATTGGAGAAAAATCACTTTTTCAGTTGACGATCGATTCAATTCTGACTAAATATTCGATTGATGATATTTTTGTGTCGACAACGGAGGATGTGGAACACTATGTGTTGGAACAGGCTCCAAACTTACGAAAAGAAAATATAACTGTTGAACCAATGATGAGGGATACAGGTCCTGCTTCATGCTTGGCGATGGCCAAAGTGGCGGAAAGATATCCGGATGAAGTGGTTTATTTTTATGTTCAGTGCGTGTGTGTTCGAAGCCCAGCTGAGAAATATATGGAAATGGTGGCTGAGATGGAAAATTTAGTTAAAAAATACGATAAGTTGGTAACTGGGACTTTGATCCCAAAATATTTGGAAACAGGAAGTGACTTGTTTAAGATGGGTAATTTGATCGAGTCGGAGTCGGGACTTAAAGTACACAATGTAGAAGAGTTTATAAACGTAGTAAATGAGAGGATGACAATTGAACAAGTGACTGAAATTGCAAAGAATAATGTGGTAGGAACTCATGCGAACCATTATACTTGGACGCCTAAATCGTTTTTCGAAGCCGTGAGTAGAATTCGACCCGATTGGATGGAAGTAGTTGAAGAATTGCGTGGAATTTTTGGTAAGGAAGATGAGAGGGAAAGAATGAGGGAAGTTTATTCTAAGTTTAATCCTGCTCGCATAGAAGTGTTTACGACTGAGTTGATTAAAGAAGGAAAAGTTATGGCGATCGAGTTGCCATTTGAATGGGCTCATGTGACTACTTGGGATGATGTGTATCGATATAGAGAAAATCATGGAATTAGTCTGATGGAAGGCGATGTTTTTCAGGTTGAAGGAGAAGGAAACTTAGTGATTTCAACTGATAAAAAGAAATTTGTGTCGCTGATAGATATGAAGGATGTGGTGGTGGTTGATACTGGTGATTGTCTTTTGATTTCTCCAAGGGAATCGTCTAGTAAGGTGAAGGTTGTGCTCGATCAGTTAAAGCAGGAGGGAAGAGAAGAACTGTTGTGATATTTGTTACAATAATTTGTGGTTTTCCGATGTCGTAAGAGAAATAGATTTCCTGGATGTGGATACAGTGGAGGTTGGTATTTTGTAACCATAAATTCAAAATTTCATGGCGATGTTTTTGGTGTTGTAATTAATGGTAATTTTATTGAAAATGATTTTGGATTAATAGTTCGTAGGCAATGGTATTGGATGGTTGATCATTTTGGAATTTGGGGTGATGAGTTCGTGGTGATGCCAGATCATGTCCATGGAATTGTATTTATTCCAAAGTTAGGGGCAGGTCTAGACCTGCCCGTACAAAAAAGAAATAATTTATCGAAAGTAATCGGTGCATTCAAAACAACGTCGTCAAAATTGATTCATGAAAAAGGTGAATTTGGATTTGTTTGGCAAAGATCGTTTTTTGATGAAATTATTAAAACGAAAAATCAATATAGGAATGTAAAAAGATATGTTCGGTGCAATCCTAGGAACTGGAGGGGAAGTGAATAAGATATTGTAAACTAAATTTGAAAGAAATAATTGATCGGGAATTGCTTTTGAGTAGACTGGGAGAATGAAATATATTTTTGTAATTGGTGGAGTGGTGTCTGGTTTGGGAAAGGGGATTGTAGCCTCGTCGGTGGGGTTACTGTTGAAGTCGTCAGGGTTTAAAGTCAATATGATTAAGATTGACCCGTACTTAAATGTGGATGCGGGAACAATGCGACCACAAGAACATGGGGAAACTTTTGTAACTGAAGATGGAGGAGAAATCGACCAGGATTTGGGAAATTACGAAAGATTTTTGAATCAAAATTTTTCCAAGGATAACAATATTACTTCGGGGAAAATTTACAAAACGATTATTGAGAACGAAAGGGCGTTTAAGTACGAGGGGAGGGATGTGGAGATGATTCCCGACGTGCCAAATGAAGTAAAAAGAAGATTTTATGAAATGGAGAAGGATTATGATTTTGTGGTGGTGGAGATTGGTGGTAGTACTGGGGACATTGAGAATTTACCTTTTTTGTATGCGGCCAGAGAAGTAGGTAGAGAGAGGGAGGCTATGTACATTTTGGTGTCCTACGTGCCGTTTTTGAAAAATGTAGGAGAACTAAAAACAAAACCAACTCAGCATGCAATCCGGGGATTGCGGTCGACGGGAATAAATCCCGATGTACTGATTACCCGAAGTGAAATTGGAATGGATGAACCAAGGTTGGAAACTTTGGCAAAACGATGTTTTTTGGATGAGGATGCAATTTTTGATGATGCCGATTGCTCTTCGATTTATGAGGTACCAGTGGTTTTGGAAAAACAAGGCTTGGCAAAAAAGATCTTTAAGAATTTTAAAATTAAGGGACATAGTCCCGATTTGAGGGAGTGGAAAAAATCTATAAGAAAGGGCGGGGAAAAAAAGGCGCATAATAATGCGCCTGTACAGATTGCTCTTGTGGGAAAATATGTGAATTTTGGGAAGGGGAAGCATGCGGATGTTTATGTGTCGGTGATGGAGGCATTGAGGCATGGGGCCATGGCCAATGATGTAAATTTGAAAATTGAAATGGTGGATTCGTCGGAATTAAATTTGGAAAAATTAAAAAAATTCGATGGAATCGTGGCGCCACAGGGTTGGGGAAGTAGGGGAACGGAGGGGATAATAAAAGCAATTAGAATAGCGCGAGAGAATAAAATTCCCTATTTGGGGTTATGTTTTGGGATGCAAATGGCGGTGATTGAATTTGGAAGAAATGTGCTGGGGCTTGAGGGAGCAAATTCGGAGGAAGTGGATCCAAAGGCAAAACATAAGGTGGTACATATTATGCCCGAGCAAAAAGAATATTTGGAAAAACACCAATATGGGGGCACAATTCGACTAGGGGCTTGGCCATGTAAGATTGGGAAAGGGACAAAATTAAGTCAAATTTATGGAAAAGATTTGGTACAAGAAAGGCATAGGCATAGATATGAATTCAACAATGAGTTTAAAGAAAGGTACGAGCAAGCGGGGATGGTGTTTTCGGGGACTAGTCCGGATGGGAAATTAGTAGAGGCAATTGAATTGGTCGATCACCCATTTTTTGTGGCAACTCAATTTCATCCGGAGTACAAGTCCAGACCTTTGAGTCCACATCCAATATTTGTGGAGTTTGTGAGGAAATCTAAAAATAAGGTGGTATAATACGATATGTCTGAAAGAGATGAGTATGGTAAACATCAGTGGATGTATGAGTTGGCTGATAATATTCCGACTCAACTCGAAGCGGCGTTAGTTGGCGACTGCAGGAAAATACCGTTTTTTATTAGAGAGGCTAAGGTTCCCGAATTTGAGAAGAGGTCTAAAAAAATTCGTGATGGAAGGTTGCTTGGTGGTGAAAAGTGCATGTTAGCAATTCCTGTTGTTTTGCCTAATCTTTTAATTGATGGTCCAAACGGTAGGAAGGATTCTGTTGGGGTAGCGAGAATGTTTTTGGTTGCCGATTCGAAGCTTGATGCTGTTGGTAGTTATCGTATTAATTGTGCAGGATCAGCTGCGGAAAGTATAATCGAGGACTCTCGTTTGAAATTAATTCTTGTCGATGATCTCTATGATAGACAAGAAGTTGCTTTAAACGTTGATGATTGTGTAGGTTTGTTGGAAGAAATTCGGAAAGTAATGCCTGTAATATCTAGATTAAATTCAGAAGGAAAAGCCGGTTTTGCAAATGATTTGTTGGAGAGTCTCTATCTGACTGCAATAAATAATCTGGTAATTGGTGGGGCGCATTTTCTTTTAACATCAGGTTTTGATGCAAAAGAGACTGCAGAGTATTGTAATAACATGATTACGAGGTAATGATTTTGTAGATTTCGGAGACGAGGGTGGCGGGGTCGATGGTTTTGAAGTGGTAGTTGGGCATGAGGCGATGGAGGTGCTTGAAAGCATAGGGGAGCTCGGTGCAGCCGACAATAAATGTTTTGTGGCCAAGTAGTTGGAGGGATTGGCCTAGCTGAAGAATTCTTTGGTCGAAAATTTTGGGGTTGAGTAATTCGTCGATGGAAATGCCAGAGGTGGAAGTGTCGTCGCCACCGATGGCTTTGACATGCCAAATTATTTGTTGGACTAATTTGGCCAAATCGTCGTGTTTTGATTTGATTAGAGTATTAAATTTTTGGCGAGTTAGGTATTGGGTAAGAGGGTAGGTGCCAAGGAAGAGTGGCATGTCTTTTGAAGAAAAAATTATTTTGATGGCGGAGGTGTTGGTGAGGAGGAAGTTTTCGTCGGGGTGGCGAGTACGAGAATTGAGTGTGTCGATGTTGCGACTGTTGACGAGTGTGAGTTTAATTTTTCGCCATTGGAGAATTCTTTGGAGATATTGGGCATAGTGGCTATAGGCGGCGGTGTTGCAGGCGACGGCGAAGTTTCGATAGCCTCGGAGGCTGTATTTTTGAATGTTATTGGCAATATCCTGGCCGACGCCGTGGTTGTCGCGGTTGATATTTATATCGTTGGGAGTAGAGAGAATACGGGGACGGACTTTGGCAAAAACAAGAATACTGTCAGGGTATTTCTTTTTAAATTCATCGAAATAAATTTGACCTGAAAGTTTGTCGGGAGCGATGACGACTACGGTAGTAAGATTTGGTTGCGAAGGCATTGAGTGATTAATTTTAGGTAATTTTGAGTCGTGTTACAATTGCTTAAGTTATAAATATAACAAAGTATGCCAACAGCAAAGGAATGTCAGAGGCGTGACAGGGCTGAGAAACAAAGGCTTTTAGAAGTTGGGAAATTAGGAGCTTTTAAAGACATATTGCGTCGTGAAGTGGCTATGAGGATGACGGCTTGGGGAGATGCGGATATAGGTGTTTTAAATGGGTTAATTTTTGATCAAATACAAGGTCGACGAGGATTTTCGACTCATCCTGTGCTAATCTCTGGTGGTAGAACATATGCTTATCAGGGTAAAGAGCTGATGCAGAAATCTAATTTGAATGGTAAGATTGCGTTTGACTACGAAAATAAAATATTGTCTGTTGGAGTAAATTGGTTTGGAGAAGATAGTAGGGCTAGTGAATATACGCATGCGAATAATGGAGATGCTTTATCCTATCTTATAGGTGAAAGAAAGTACGGATCGTTTAATGGTTATTATGTTGAGTTGAGTGATCTTGGTATATTGAGCGCCAGACAAAGAATAACCTTTTTAAGGCTGACAAGAGAAGGATTGAATATGGCTTGTGGGTGGAGAAAAGATAAGAGAGTAAATTTGGAATAAAAAATCCCCCGGGGAACCGGGGGATTTTAATATAAATCCTCTTGTTCAAACAAAGTTTGAACTTTCCCCTTTCACAAGGGGATATTAGAACTTATTTTAATTCAACGGTAGCACCAGCCTCAGTAAGTTTGGCTTTGGCATCGTTGGCGGCATCTTTCTTCATGTTGCCGAGGTTGGCAGGACAGGCATCGACCATGTCTTTGGCTTCTTTCAAACCTAATTCAGGTTTGAATTCGCGGACGACTTTGATGACGGCGATTTTGTTGGTACCAGCATTGGTAATAACAACGTCGAATTCAGTCTTTTCTTCAGCAGCAGGAGCAGCTTCACCAGCAGCGGCGGTAGCGCCAGCAGCAGCAACAGGAGCGGCAGCCATAGCTTGGACTCCAAATTTGTCTTCGAGAGCTTTAACGAGCTCGGAGAGTTCGAGAACTGATAATTCGGCTACAGAATCAATTATTTTCTGTAATTTTTCGGAAACTTTTACTTCTTCCATGTTTTTTAATTTTTTAAATTTATAATTTTTAATTAATTATTGTTGAGAAGCTTTTTGAGCTTCAATAGCTTTAAGAACTAAAGCCAATTTGGTTTGATTGAATTTAAGAGAGAACACCAATCTTTGAAGAGGATTGGCCAAACCACCGACGAATCTGGAAATAAGAACAGATTTTGAAGGTAGGTTGAGGAAGGTCTTAAGTTCATCAACAGAGAGAAGTTTGTTCTCGTAAATACCATATTTGAAAAAGGTAACTTCTTTGTCTTTGTTGACTTTATCGATTTCCTTAAGAGGAGCAATTTCGTCCTCGTTGGAGTAGGCGATAGAGGTCGGACCAGTAAGAACTTCGGGCAACTGAATACCCATTTTCTTGAGTGCACGGGCAATAATGGTGTTTTTGACAACTTCCATTTTTCCACCTTGGCTTCTGATTGAATCGCGAAGAGAAGCGGTGTTTGCGGCATCTAATCCTTGGTATTGGACTAGGGCGGCAGATTTGGCCTGGCTTAGCTTGGTGACAACTTCGTCAACTTGTTGAATTTTTGCTTGATTTGCCATGAATATTAATTTTTAATTTATAATTTCAAATTTTTAAACGAAAACGGCCTCGTTACCGAGGCGCGAGATAAATCAGTTTGATATTCCTCGGTGAGATGCTTCGTCTCTGCTGTTTAGCAGATCACTCACTGTCTTCGGTAGGACAGGTTGTATTATAGCTTAAATTTGGCGATGGTCAAGATCGAGAATTTCTGGGAGTAAAAACTGAAACTAGATGTTTGACTGCTTCTTTAAGAGCGAGCTGAGTGGCTATTGGGCTTCCGTCGGGAGAAGTAGCTCCTATTGCTTCGATTTTTTGAAGTTGTTCAGAAAAGGATAAGGTAGGGGATTCTTTTTGCTCGGGTTTTGTAGTCATGTGGTAATTATAACATAAAAATACCATAATGTCAAGTTATAGGATATGTGTGGAAGTTGAACTTTGGGGTGGACATTAGGTGGATTTGAGCCTAAAATCAAAAGGTTAGAAATTGTGATTTGCAAAATCAGGATAAAATTTATCCTGGCTTTGTAGGGCACAGATTAAAGGAGGCTAGTATGCAAAACAAGGCTGAGGCGTTGAAGGTAGTTAATGGAATACAATCGAGTTTGGGCGATAAAAAGTTAATGATGGGTGTAGTGGGGAAGGAGTGGGGTGTGGTAAAAACTCTTAATTCTGAACAATTGGCGACAATGCTTAGGAGTCGACTCGGACGAGGAGAAATTAGGCGGAGATAGTTTTTGGGGATAGAATAGAATTGATGATGAAAAGAATTGTGGCAGGAATAATGCTTCTGGTGGCATCGGGGCTGGGAGTGTGGTGGGTGTATGGAAATTTGACCTGGGTGGATTCGGGGGTAAGAAGGAAGAAAGAAGTGCAGGAAATGCCGCTGAGTAAATATAATTATGATGAGCTGAGGGAAAGAGGTGGAATTGCAGGCGAGTTTGAACTGGGAGGGAAAATTCAGGCGGTAATCGATAGGCGGGATAATTGCGTGGGAGCAAATTGCCTGCCCGAGGCCGATTATAGTTTTGAAACTAAGCAATTTAAGTTTAAAACTGATGGCCGGTGGATGTCGGGGATGATAAATATGCCAAATTCGGTGCTAGAGTGTGCGATGAATCTAAAAAATGATTGTAGTGCCAAGAAAGTACCGGCAATAGTAATGGTACGGGGGTTTGCGGAGACGGCAGGGTATTATTCGGGGTCGGGGAGTTGGCGGATTGCCGATAGGTTGGCGTCGAAGGGCTACGCCACAGTGTCGTTGGATTTTTTGGGCTTTGCCGATTCGGATATGCCTTCGGAAGATATTTTGGAAGCGAGGTTTGAGAAGGTGCCGGAGCTAATGGATTTGTTGGCGACAGTGAAAAGTTTGAATTTTGTGGATAGTAGCAAGATTGGGATTTGGGCGCATAGCAATGGAGGTCAAATTACTTTGTCGGCGCTGGAGACAATGGGAGGGTATTATCCGACAGTGTTGTGGGCGCCAATGACCAATCCTTTTCCCCAGAGCGTGCTGGAGACGATTGACGACGATGAGGCGGGTAGGATAGTGCGGGCAAAAATTGAAGAGTTTGGCCAGAGCTACGATTTTCGGCAGTATGCTTTTGAAAATTATTATAATTGGATTGATTCGCCAGTGCTAATTCATCAGGGGACGGCGGATGAGTGGTGCGAGCTTAGTTGGCAGCAGGAAGTGGTGAGTAAACTTAAAGGATTTGGGAAGACAGCCGAGCTGGATGTGCTAATTGGGGACGATCATAATTTGTCTAAAAATTGGTTGGAGGTGGTGCAGAAGGATGTGGAATTTTACAATCAGAGGCTAGGAAATTTCTAAGTCGAGGAGGAGAGTTTGAAATTTTTGGTACTGGTTGGGGAAAACAAAATATGATTCGATTTGATTTAAATCGATCCATTTGAGGGCTTTTATTTCCTCAATTTGAGTCTGAATTTCGGATACTTGTCCAAGGAATTCGACGAAAAATTGGGTGCGTTGTTGGCCTCGTCGCCAAATACCTTTTTTGTGAAAGGTGCTGACGACTACTTCGTCGGGCCACTCATAACAATCGATGATGGAACTTTGTTTTAGGATTTTAAATTTAGGGCAGCCTAATTCTTCTGATAGTTCTCGGATGATGGCTTGAGCGGGTGTTTCGTTTTGGTCGACTCCACCACCGGGCATGTCCCATTCATTGTCCTTAAAACTTTTCTTTT
Organism: Candidatus Shapirobacteria bacterium; assembly: GCA_003250375.1. Lineage (GTDB taxonomy): Bacteria > Patescibacteriota > Microgenomatia > UBA12405 > UBA12405 > SZUA-533. The sequence continues at coordinate 9,538 of QKGR01000019.1, forward strand.
GAATAATCAGTACTTGGTTGTCCTTTATGATTAGGGCGGATGTACTTTGGCGATAGTCGAGTTGATCTCGATTGAATAGTGAATTGTTGTCCATGTCTGGTTGGAATAGTGTAGTATATTTATATATGAGCCACAAGGTTGTTTTGGTGGATGTGGGGAAGTATTTTTTCTGATTTTATGAAAGTAATTTTAGTTAGACACGCAAAAATAGATAGAGGAAATGGTATTGTTCAGGCTGAAGACGACCATATTATTGTAGACGAAGATACTATGGTAAAGGTAGATAAAGCGCAAGTCGCTGTGTCTGACTCGGATGTGGTCTTTTGTTCAGATTTGAATAGAGCCAAAGAAACAGTAAAACTATTGTTTCCAAATAGAAAAGACATTGTATATTCCGAGTTGCTACGAGAATATGTGAGGCCGTCGAGATTTGTGGGTAAAGATAAAAAAGAATTAGTGAACTTCTGGGAAGTTGAACATAAACAAGACAGATATGATCCTTTTTGGAAACCAGAAGACGGCGAGTCGTATTTTGAATGTGCGAGTAGAGCGGAGAAATTTTACAGAAAATTGCTTGAAGTTAAAGAAACTGGAGTCCAGAAGGTTGTGGTAGTAGGCCATGGTACATTGTTTAGACATTTGGTTTGTGCTTTAGTAGGAGTGGATTGGAAAGAGAATCCTAGAATTGGAATAGATTTGTTGAGGAGTTTTTCTTGGGATAATTTAGAATCAAAGAATTATGAGATTTAGATAGGTTGAACGATGTTGGTTTTTAGCGTATCAGTGTGATATTATTGAACATTGAATTCGTTATCTATTTTTCAGATATATGGAATTACCAATAAAAGTAGAAGGTGTATTGTTTAGTAAGGTTGATGGTCGTTTTCAGTTTCTGTTGATAAAACGAAGTATTGAAGATGGTGGCTTTTGGCAGCCATTAACTGGAACACTTGAAGATGGTGAAAAAGTTTTGGACTGTTTAAGAAGAGAGCTAATTGAAGAAATTGGAACTGAAAATCCTAAGGAAATTTCAGAAGATTTTTTTCGATTTGACTGGAAGAATAAGCGAGGTGAAACTATAGTTGAATTAGTTTATGGTGTTGAATTGGAGCCAAATTCAAAAGTTGTACTAAGTCATGAGCATACTGACTATAAATGGTGTGAATATGAAGAAGCAATCCAGTTGTTAGGGAGAGAAAACAATAAAAAGTCACTTGAGGCTTTTGTTGCTGCTTTTTCTAATTAAGAATTTTTGATTTAAATATAATGAATAAAATAACCATTTTGGGTTCTGGGGATACATTGGGTACTCCAGTTGTTGGTGATCATATTCAGCAAATTAAAACTAAACGTACTCGTTTTGGATTACTGTTGGAAATAAACGGTAAGAAAATTTTAATTGATACTAATCCAGATTTGAGGGAGCAATGTCTGCGGCTTGGATTAGATTTGAAAACGATAGATAACATATTCGTGACCCATACCCATCCTGATCATGTAAATGGAATGGGAGAATTTTTTTATAGAAAAGAAGCGCCGATACCTACGTATCATTTAGAACATCCACTAATCAATAGTCACACTGATTCTTTTAGGTATTTGGAGCGAGAAAAAGTGCTTAATTTTTTGGCGTTTGAGAATTATCAACCAATAAAGTTAGAGAATGGTATGGTCGTGACTCCAATCGAATTAAACCATGGTTTTCCTTGTAGTGGTTTTGTAATAGAGTTTGATAACACTAAGATTGGAATTGTTTCAGATACGAATCTTAAGTTAAAGGAAAAATCTTTGGACTTACTAAACAATTGCGATATTCTTTTTGCAGATGCGTTTTCAGAAGACTTGGAACAGGTGTCTAGTTTATATGATCGCTGTGGAATTACAACGCCAAATTTAGAAAATGAGTGGTTTCATATGACAATTAGTGAGGCTATTGATTTGCAACGGAAAACAAATTCAAAAAAACTATATACGGTACATATGAGTAGCTTTATGTCATCTCATGACAAGCTAGTTGATAAGTATCAGACGGATAATGTTGTTGTGGGTTATGATTTGTGCGAGATACAGATTTAGTAGGTATATGTAGGAAAAGTTGATTAATATTGGAATAACAAAAATGTATATTTATTGGGTATAATTGGAGCGTCAAATGAGAATAAATATCATTGGTCCGAGCGGATCAGGGAAAACAACTCTTTCAAAGTGGTTGGCCAAGAAAGAAAGGATTAAGTCGATAAATCTTGATAAGAAGTTTATAGATTTAAGAAGATCAAATAGAAAGAAATTTGTATTTTTGGATCAGATAAAGATTGATAAAAATATTGATGAGTGTATAAGTGGAAAGGATTGGATAATTGAAGGGATATATCCGATTGATAAAGTATTACAGGCTTCTGACTTTATTGTTTTTGTAAAGCCACCAATGATCGTGTCGCTTTGGGGGGTTTGGAATAGATATATGAGAAATAAATACCAGCGACAGAAGTTTGGTTTTTTAAGCTATTTAAACCTAACAAAGGTAGTGTTAAAGCAATACTTGTGTAAAAAGAAATTCTTTACCATTTCGAATCGAACATACAATTATCCAACTTTATCTACAGTAGAGGAGATTGTGTATGGGAAATATTGGCAGAAAGTGGTTCGAGTTCCTCATGGTCGCAGTTTCAGAAAAATGATTGAAAAGGACTCTGCCTTATTAAATAAGCGGTAGTTTGGTGTGTTAAAATAGTCCTATGAAAGCATATTTTTCAGCATCAAGATATTATCGGGATCAAAACATTGATAACTACAATAAGATCGTAGAAATGTTGAAAGGAAATGATTGTCGCATACTTGAGAATACCTCAAGATTGTTCCCAAAAGATTCTAGTAAGATTGAGGATAGAGTGAATGGATACAAGAAGATGTTGGACATGATCGATAAAGCTGATTTTTCAGTATTTGAAGCATCTTTTCCATCGACCTTGCATATTGGACATGAAATCACATTGGCTATAGATAAAGGCAAGCCTGTAATTGTTCTATACACAAAAGGAAGCGAGCCGATGTTGTTTAGGGGTATTCAAAATGACAAAATTGTATGGGTAGAATACAACCTAGATAATTTAGAGGAGAAATTAGCTGAAGCGATTGTTCAGGTAAAGAACATTCAAGATGTGAGATTTAATTTCTTTGTGTCACCACAAATATTGAATTTTCTTGATTGGGTAGCCAAAGAGAGAAGAATACCAAGATCTGTTTTCTTAAGATCTCTAATTGAGAAGGAAATGAAAAAAGAAAAGGAGTATAAATAGGATTTATTCGGAAGCGTTGACTTGTGATTGGATAAAAATATCTTTGAAATTAGCTATGTGATTTTTGAGATATTTGATGTCGTCGTCAGATAGTAGATTTGTGTCGTTGGCTAGTTTTAATAAGTTTTCAAACTTAGAAAGTGAATAAATATCTAATTTGAGTTCCTTTGATAAGAAATCGTCGATGCCGTAGCTGTAGATACTAATGAAGGATAGATTGTTGTAACCAAGACTTCGAAGGTATTTTAGTGATTTTGACAAAGTGAGGCCTTTGGCTAATACATCATCAATAATAATGATGTGAGAATCTTTTGATGGGGCTATACCAATAACTTTTCTGAAATCACCATAGGACTTTGATTCTTTTCGAAGAAAAAATAAGGGAAGTTCAAGTTTGTCAGCTAGAGCGGCTGCAAAATAGGAACCGCCGCTTTCTAAACCACAGATAGTGTCGATTTGTTGATTCTTGAGGTGTTCTGTAATTTTTGATATGACGATTTTTCGATTGTCGGGGTTGGTGACAAGCTTCTTGATGTCGATGTAGATAGGGGAGAAGAAGTTGGGGGTTGGCTCGTAAAGTTTGTTTTTTGAGAAGCCAAATGAGCCTGGAGTATTGAGGATGATTTCTTCAATGGGAAAGTTGGAATTCATATTTTTTCGATTATCTAAAGGACGTATTTTTACATAGTTATTGATAATTGTCAAAAGAAGGATGTTAAAGGGTGTTCATATGGATCGATTCGGGGAAGAATTGGTATTTTTCGGTAACTATAAACATAGCATGATTGTCGTCAACTTCTTGTAATTTTCCTGAAGCATCGGTAATTTTGTTGATGTCCCACCAGCGGTGTTCGAAGCCGAGAATGGTAAATTTGCGGTCGTCGTGGGAGTAGTGTTTTTCGGGGTCGGCGATGACAACTTCGTTTTTCATGGTGTCGATGTGGGTGACAATGCTATAGTGGCCGGCATCGTCGTCGTCATCCTCGTAGTAGTCGTCCTCATCGTCCTCGTCGTCGGGCCAGTCGAATAAGCCTTGCCATTCGACGCCGACAGGATAGTGGTGTTGGTTGACGATGCTGGAGAGGTCGTTGAGGCTTGAGTTGAATTTAAACCAAAATTGGAGCTCGTTGGGGAAGAGACGACTTACGGCGAGGGCCAGATCGTTGATGGTGGCGCCGTGGACTTTGATTTTGTCCTCAATGCCGGCGGCAGCGACGATTTGAGCTTGGCTAACTTCGTAGCCGAGGAAACCCAAAAGCATTTGAATTACGGCCGGTCCACAGTTGTAGACATTGTCTTGGGAAATTCTTTGGAGCGTAGGAAAGTGTTTCCTATTTAAGCTGTTTGGCATATTTGGTGAGCAAAGAGGCGACGATGTCCTCGAAGGCTATACCATGCATGGCGGCGACCTCGGTGAAAGGAAGTCCCATGTCGGGGCCGAAAGCGGTGTTGGGGTTGCTGTCGGTGAAATAGGGAATACCGGTTAGTTCGTCGTAGCGGACATCAAATTTGGCGTAATCTTTGTGCTGGAGAGCGTTGAAGGCTCGGACAGACAAACGGGCAAGCTTGGTCTGAAGCGGCTCGGAAACATGAGTATATTTGTAGGCTCGGGCGTCTTCGTAACTTTCGATGGAGGTGAAAAAATGTTTGCCGTCGGGCTTGGTTCTAAAGATTTTTTGGCCCATCCAAACGTGTTTTTTGGTACCATCATCGAAAACACAGACGGTAATTTCGGGTCCGTCGATGAACTGTTCGACGATAACAGGTTGTTTGTAGGTGGTAATCATTTTGTCGACTTTACGCTGAGCGTCGCGGAGAGTTTCCTTGACGGCTTTGTTGTCGATGCCAACGGAACCACCAGAACCACAGAGTTTGACGATAAGGGGAGTGCCGAGGTCTGATTGGACAGCTGTACCAGCACGACGAATGTATTGGAAGGCGGGAGTGGGAACGTCGTAGGCCATTAGAAGTCTTTTGGTAAGATTTCTGTCGTTGCCAATAACCATGCCGGTCATGCCAGCGCCTGTGTAGGGAATATTGGATAATTCCAGAGCAGCAGGAACTGAAGTTTGAAGAGTGTCTTTACCTTTGAGGGTGTCAACTAAATTGAGAACAACGTTGGGTTTGTCGACCAAAAGATTAGTAAGAAAGTATTGATTTCCAGGAATGGCTTTGACATTGATACCGAGTTTTTTGATTACTTCGGCGACTTCGGCGGCGCGATCCTCAACTTCAACTTCGGCTTCATAGGAATCCTTGGTGGGGAACCATTCGCGCTCGACGTGAGAATAGGCGACGGTAACCAAATCGAGTTTTTTAAGAGCTTGTTTGTCGATATTGAGATGATATTTTTGTCTTTTTGGAGTGGACGGGGCTTTGCTGGCTTCAACTACTTTTTCTGGAGAATCGTTAATTTCAGGCTTTTTTCTATTTAAAATATTGAACATATAAAAAATATACAGTAAAAAATCTTGGTAGGGAAGACTTAAATTTAAAAGTTACTGATGTTTTGAATCGTAGAAGCTTTGTTTTTGGTGGAGCCAATAGGGAGTTTGGCGACAGAGAAGTTGTTGGTCGGAAGGATTGCTAAGAATGGTTTTAATTAGTTCTTCAAGATAAATTGTGTTTTGAGAGCCTTTGAAAAGTATAGAAGAGTGAGGGTTATTTGAAAGATAGTCGAGAAGAAAATCTTTGGCTTGCCACCAGTGTTGGAAAGTTTGGACTTCTTTTGATGGTTTGAAGTATTTTTGGGTTTCGGGGCCAATACCAATAATTAAATCGGCAGATTGGAGGGCTTGTTTGAAAAGAGTTTGGTGTTCAATTGGGGATTGGTCGCCAAGTTCGCGCATGTCGCCAATAATGGCGATTTTAGGCGATGGAAATTTGGCTAAAAGATGGAGCATTTCTTGGGTTGGAGTAGGGGAGGAATTGTAGCTACTGTCGATGATTAGGGAATCATTGATGCCATGAAGCAGAGATGAGCGTCCGGGTGGAAGGTGGAAGTGTTTTTGAATGTTGTTGATGATGGTTTTTGGAGCCAGTTCCAAGGTAATTCCTACAAGGAAAGCCGAAGCCAAGGAGACGTTGTAAATTTCAGGTAGGACAAATCGGGGAAGTTTGATGGAATAGGTTGAATTTTGAAATTTGAATTCAAAATTGAAACCTTGGGGACCGGAAATAGTTTTGGTGATTTTTAAATCAGAAGCTGAATTGTGGCTGAGAGTGAGTTTTTTGGCCAAACAAATTTGAGTAGTGGCGACAACGGTTGGATCGTCTTGGTTGATGATGGCAGTGCCGGTGGAGGGGAGAGAGTTAATTAATTTGGCTTTTTCTTGGCCAATTAATTGAATAATTTGCGATTGTCGTTTTGGGCCAGTAAGTTTTGAATCGACAAGATGATCGAAATTAAATGAATGGACCGAATTGACGTTTAGAAAAATTCCAATGTCGGGCTGAGCTATTTTGAGTAAGTACGACATATTTTTGGGAGAATCGGGAGAGTCGATGCCCATTTCGAGAATAAGGATGTCGTATGTTTTCCAATTAAATAAGAGCTGGAGAGGGGCTTTGATAGCGTTGATGATCCATTTTGAGATATTAAAATTATCCATGTGGAGGTCGAGGATAGAGAGGGGGAGGCCCGATTCGGAATTGCCGCCATAGTTGGTTTTGACTTTGAAAGAGCTTTGGAGGGCGGATTGGACGGCCAGCATGGTAGAGGATTTGCCGGCAGAACCGGTAATGCCGATGATATTCAATTTTCTGCCTTGGAGCTTTTGAAGAAGTTTAATTTTGTTGAGCTGGATAATGGCGATTATTCGAATGTAACTAAGAAAGATAAGTCCGATTTTTTGATACATAGTGTATTTTAGCTCAAAAAACCCTCCAATTGCTTGGAGGGTTTTAGAAGTTAAGTAGAGTACTAAATTTTACTTAAGGACTTCGATTTTGACTGAAGGACCCATGGTGGCACAGATAGCCAATTTTTTGATTTTGTTGGCTTTTACAGTGTTGATGAGTTCTTGGATGTTGGCAACTAGTTCTTCGGTAGCTTGGGAAGTTTTTCCGACTACGATGTGAACAACTGGAGCTTTCTTCTCGGTTCTAACGACAGTCTTGGCGGCAGAAAGTTTTTTGACTGCTGCTTCTGGATCGTCGGTAAGAGTACCGCTTTTGGGATTTGGCATGAGGCCTTTTGGACCCAAAACACGGGCGAAAGGAAGGAGCTTGGGCATGGTGACGGGAGTAGCGATGAGGATATCAAAATCGACTTTGCCATCTTTGATTTCAGCCAAGACAGTGTCGTTGAGGACAACGATTTTCTTGGAAGCGGATTCTAGGTGGGGGAAGGCGATTTCGCCTACAGTACCGATGTCGACAATGGTGACATGGGCTTCGATTTTGGCATCGAACTTGGAAAGTGAAGTAGCTTTGGCTAATTCAACAGCCTCGTTGATGGGGTAATATTTGCTGACGTCGATTTTGGACTTGGCAGCTTGGTATCGCTTGCTTCGAACTTTGGCTTGTCGAGTTTTTGATTCTTCGATAGGAGTTTCGTTTGTAACTTCAGTGGAGGTTTCAGGAGAGGTGTTTTCGATGACTTCTTCCTGAGCCTTTTGAGTAGTCTCTTGGACTTGCTCTTCCACTTTTTGTTGCTCTTTGAGAGCTTTTTTCTTGTTTTCTTGAGTGGTTTTGCTCATTGTTTGTTTGAAAATTTAAAAATTGTAAATTAAAAATTTACTCGGATATTATCTAATAAATTAAGCTAAAAGTCGAGGGGTTAGGAATAAAAACCCTCCGAAGGGTTTCGGAGGGTTAATTAAATTAAAATCCTTTGGTACTTGCGTACCACCTTTCCTTTCAAGAAAGGAACTGTTTTATTATTATTCAACAATTTCCAAACCCATGGAACGGGCAGTACCCATAACCATGCGCATAGCAGCTTCAACATCTTTGGTGTTGAGGTCGACTAGTTTGTCTTGAGCAACTTGCTTAATTTGAGCCATGGTAATTTTACCGACTTTTTCGCGGCCAGTGGTACCAGAACCTTTTGAAAGACCGATGATTTTTTTGATCATGTCGGAAACAGGAGGTTTTTTAATGATGAATTCGAAAGAGCGATCTTCGAAGATGGTGATGATAGCAGGGATAAGAGATCCGCGCATATCTTTGGTTTTTTCATTGAATTCATTACAGAAATCCATGATCTTGATACCATGAGGACCAAGAGCGGTACCGACTGGAGGAGCGGGATTGGCGCTGCCAGCTTGGATAGCGAGTTTGACGATTGATTTAATTTTTTTAGCCATTGTTGTAAAAATATTTAATTGGTCTGGTAGAAGCCTCCGGTTCATACGGAGTCCAGGAATTATGCGTTGTATTATCTAATAAATAGGGGAAAAAGGCAAGAAGAGGCTAGGAGATTTTAATAGTAAAAATTTTCCTGCATCTTGGGCATTTCGTGTCTATTTGAGTAATTCCATTTTTCCTTAGATTAGGCAATTCTGAAAGCTCAAATGAGTTGCCGCATTCTCTGTGAAGTACAACGGTACCTTCTTTTAATTGCAATCCCGAGGTTTTACCTGATGCACCAAAAGATTCAAATGATCCTGACATATCTTTATTAAAATAATGCCTTATTATACCACATAATTAAAATATATAAATAGATTTTTGGAATCGAACGCTGAGGGAGTAATTATGTTGATACTAAAGTCCTTTTGATTGGAATTATCGGCTATTTATAGAGTATTTGTGATATAATAACTACTATGAGATACGAAATTGCTCATTCAGATATTAGAGATCCTGGTTTTTTTGCCACAGTTGCTTTACCTGCGATTGATGATGAAATTGGAAAGTTGCAATCGTACGGAAGAGGCTATCCAATGAGGAATTGGGTGGAAATTAATGGAAAACAAAGAGTCTACTTTGTAGAGACAAAAGATTGGAAATTATTAGTACCTATCAGTGCTACCGTTCGTGCTGCTTCCGAATTGTCTGGTGTGAGTGAGAAGAAGTATGTAGATAGAATATTTGACTCAGAAATTAAAATCAGAACATCAGAAATTGTTCCAGATGATCCTGTTAGTTTCGATTATGGTGTTCGTGTTTTGTTTAAAAAGATGTTTGAAACATATTTGGGAAAACCTTACACACTTCCAGTATTGAGGAGCAGGATAAGGTCGATTCTGTCGCAGTAACTTTGTGATTAGGCTTCTATTTTCTAGAATTACGGGCGATAAATTCAGTAGATTCCTGGTCGGTGGTTGGTGAAAGACGATGGCGAGTAGAAAATTGTCTGGGGTCGATTTGATCTTTGGCGATTCTGATGGAATTTGGCTGAGTTCCACGGAGGTAAATACCGTCGACGGTGTACGATGTAGGAGGTGAACCGGCGATCTTATCGTAGTTAAATTGAACTAGATGACATCTACTGCCTTCTTGCTGACGGACAGGTCGGACGAGGAGGTGAGCTTGGGCTAATCGATCGGAAACGGGAGATTCCAAACCATTTGAGTCGACATAAATTTGCTTGATGTGATAGATATGACCATCAATAATTTCGACAAGTTCTGACATAAAATAATTATATCAAACTATAGCTAAATGGTTTTTGAAAATAAGGAGGCTAGAGCTCTTTGGTGATTTGGAGGAAGTCCAATTCAACTGGAGTTTCACGCTCGAAGAAGGAGACGAGAACTCGGACCTTGGCTCGCTCGTTGTCGATAGAATCGATGGTACCAATGAAATCGGTGAATGGACCATTGGTGATTTTAACGACTTCGCCAATGGAGAAGGCGGTTTGGAATTTTGGTTTGTCTTCTTCAGTGGTCTTGAGAATTTGATCAACTTCTTTTTGGGAAATAGGAGTAGGTTTGTTGTCGATACCAATGAAATCGGTGACACCCTGGGTAGTTTTGACGGTAATCCAAGAATCGTCGTCGAGAGCCATTTGGATAAGAACATAACCTGGATAGGTTTTTTCTTGGGTTTTGACTTTGGCGCCGCGGCGGATGATCATTTTAGATTGGACGGGGATGATGGCTTGGAAGATTTTGTCTTCTAGTCCGAGAGTGCGGATTCTGGTTTTGAGAGCTTCGATAACTTTGTATTCATGGCCTGAATAGGTGTTGATGACGTACCAGGCGGCATCGAAACTAGGTTCTTGTGAAGATAGTTTGAAAAGGAACTCTTTCTTTTTAGTTTTAGTGTTGGTTTTTGGCATAGCTAGTATTTTACCTTATTTTTTGGAAATTGGGGTAGGTGAGACTAAAATTTCTGGTAACTGAGTGGGAATAGCGTCTTGTTGGGGTTCGGTGCTGGTGTCGGTTTGGATAGTGTTTTGAGCGGGAAGAGAATTACCCAAAAGGCCGATGCTGTTGACGAAAATGTAGTCGAGGCCACCGAGTAGAGCAGAAATGATGATAGATACGGAAATAATTACGAATGTAAGCTGAATTAAGGTGTCTTTTTGGGGCCAGGTGATGTTCTTGAATTCAGCGGCGACTTCCTTGAGAAATTTAATAAGTTTTTGCATGAGGGTATTGTAGCAGAATAATAGCTGCTGATTGTGCTTTTATTATATAATAGAGCTTATGAGCAGGGAAATATTGAGAAAAGCTACAGAATTGACAGAAGTGGCTTATGAGACTTTGGGTGAGTGCGAGACAAGTTCAGGAATTGATGAATTTGCTTTTAAGGTAAAAGAGGGGACTTATGCAAGAGTAGTTGTACCGATTGGGGGAGGTTTATATAATTTTTCTAAAACTGATAAAGAGGCAGCTGATCGTTTGAGAGATAACTTGTGGACAGGCTTTGGTGTTGTTGTTTTTTATTCGTTTGCGGATAGTATTCCTGGGATGCCAGATGAGTTAGATTGGAATCATTTTGGGATTCGGATGTATGAAGGTAAAGATCAAAAGGTGGTGTCGGATCCACTTCTGTTTAGTCGAAGAGAGATTGGGGTGATTGTTAACTCACTTGAAAAGGGTGAAGGTTTTGGTTTGACAACAAGGGTAGATTTTTCAGATATGGAAAGAAGAATAGACTTACTTGGTGATGAGCAATGCGAGATGTTGGTGAGGAGAATAAGCCAATCAAGTGCTTGACGAGTTGTAAAAGTCGAGAAGATTATAAGAATGGATTGGGTGTGTGTCTTAGGTAAAATAATGTGCTTGAATCAAGTGTGTATAGTGTATAAATAGTTATGGTTGCTGATGCTTTAATAAATGTTTTAAATGCTGACGATCTAATTGTGAATTCTCAGAGAAGGGGATTTGATTTAGATGAATATAAAGAAAAGACTGGGCATGATAAAGTTCACATTTCACCAGCGAGGCTTAGTGAACACTATACTGGACGCAAGAGGCTCGATAGTGATTTATTAGAAAACTGTAAAAAGATTAATGAAAAGATTGGTACTGTGAAGCATAGGAATAATCCTGATCAACAGGAATATTTAGATAGCCAATTAGATAAGTATGTCGTTGAGCATCCACAATGGGAGCTCAGGTTGAGAAATGGAGGGATTGTGGATGTTTTGGGTTTTGGACTTGAGGTAGCAAAAGCAGGTATGGGGCAACATGATAGTGGTTTTAATCCAGATTTTATAACAGAGGCTTTTGATGTCGATAATCCTGCGCGTACTAAATGCGCTGTGTTTAATATGATGTATCAGGTTATTTGTGAACGTACGATTGGTAAGTTTAATCCTGCATTAGGAGAAAGTTATTCTTTTATTCATACTGGTAGTGCCTTTGCGTTGGATTTACCTAGAAATAAGAATGATTACATAAAAATGATTAGACATGCGTTTGTGACTTTGATTTCAGAAGACGATGATGGAAGATTGAGATATACCCCGATTGATCCTTATCATGAGGAGTCGGGCACTTCGGTTGAACAGAAATTAGATTTTTCAGAAACAAGATCACTTGATTCTTTGGAGATGGTTCTTAATTTAGTGTTTGCTGATTATTGGAATGGGTATAGTTTGGATAAAGCAGGTAAACAAGTTAAGGGTGTTGCATTGACGGAAATGGTGAAATCCGCTCCTGATGCGGTTAATGCTGGAGAAGTTGCTTTATTGTTGAGTTATCAATGGAGAGGGGTGTTTGAAGACAGTACAAAGGCTCGAGTAAATTTTGAAAGTAAAAGAAAGATCTTAGCTGAACGAGTACATAATTTCCAAATGGAGTTAGAACGATTTAAATCTGAAGGGAGAGATGTTGATATGAAAACAAGTTCATATTTACGAACTTTAAGGGATCACTGTGTTTCAATGTACAACCGACAGAATGAAAATTATCAGGAATTAAAACACAAAATGGAATTTGTTGAAAATAATAGAACTGAGTTTAAAGAATCAATGAAAACAGCGGTAGGTGGCTTGATGGAAGAAATAGTAAAAGGTGGAGAGGTTAATTCTAAGGCCGCTTTAATATTCTTTGATTTGGTTGATAATATTGGAAGTTTTGGAATAGAAATGGATGAAGAAGATTGGGTGAAGATTGTAGGATTTATTGAATCCCAGAGAGCGGAGAACCTAGATGAGTGGAAAAAAACAATGTCTCCAGGTGCAAGACGAGAGTGGAAAAGTTACTTAAGAAGGCATTATGAAAATACTTGGGGTACTCAACCTGTTGAGACCGTTGTGTTGAAGGAAGATAATCTGCAGGTCGATGAAAATGATTCAAGATACGCTTACACACTGTATCGAGCCCAGGTACTCAAATTGATCAGTGCAGCTGGTGTGAATAGCTGGAAGAAATTTTTACCAAAAAGTCCTCCTGAAGGAAGTTACTCTGACTTGATGGTTAGACTAATACAACAGGAAGATTAATCCCCGCAGAATAATTTAGCTGATATAGATTTTTATACTTGTTGCTATAATTAATTTAATTATGTCAGTAGATAACAATACTAATAAACCCCCGTTTGACGGTTTTAAGCCTATTACATTTGAACCAGGAGAACTGAGCGAAATACCAGTTGGTGCTCCTAGTGAACTTAAACCATATGCAGGAAGTTTTACGCCTTTAGAAGATTTTAAAAAAGTGGATGCTAAACCGACAGAAGGAAACCTAGAGGGAGGTGCTGAATTGGTGGAGGAAGGAAGAAGGTTGGTAGATTCTATTGCTGAGACAATGTTTGATTCAGAAGATAGATTGAGGAGCGCTGCTACTCATTATCTTGACACATATACTGATTATCATGGAGGAGAAAGCTCGGCTACGGCAGATGTTGGAGTTGAGCCGGTGCTGAACAATTTGAATAATCATTTGGCGATACATGGTGAGGTTGGCGATGAGTTTGCTAGAGTAGTAGAAAGTGTTCAGTCGGGAGTAGAGCAATCGATGAATTTACTTAGAGAATTGAGGGATAGCCCGGCTGTCGATGGAAGGGCTATGTTGGCAGGTACTGAGATTCAGGAGTTGTATAAGCATATGGTGGCAACCGAAAGTGTTGATGAAGCTAAAAGATTGGCTGGTGAAATTAGTGCTATAATCGAAAGGGAAGGAAATTTTACGGATAGTAGTATAGAGAATTCTACGACAGCAGTATCTGTGGTGGAAGAAACCGCAGCAAATCAGAGCAATAGTTTTGAAGAATGGAGAAGGGAATATGGTGAAATTCACGAAGATAGACCAGTAGAAACATTAAATGCATTCTCATTAGATTTAAGAGCACTTCAAGAAGTTGCACGTAGCAAAGGTGTGGAGTTTGGGGATAGAACTCGCTACTTATCCGGATCTGTGTCTGAAATGAAAGCTACGTGGGATCGGTTTGAGTTGAAATATTTTTCGGAAAAATAATCTAATCCCCGCAGAATAATTTAGCTGATATAGATTTTTATACTTGTTGCTGGTTGACCGACACTAAAGGTGGGGTCTATAGTGTATTGCATACGCTATGGGTAGTGTATATTTGAAATTACTAATATAACCCAAAAATAGTGAAAAATGATGAAAATCGGTCTGAAAAATAGCAGGAGGACAGAATAATGTTGTGTCCTTATTGCGGTTTTGATGAGTCGAATGTGGTGGAATCGAGGGATGCTAAGGAAGGAAGAGCCACCCGAAGAAGGAGAGAGTGTGTGAAGTGTGGAAAAAGATTTACAACATACGAGGAAGTGGGAAACATTGAATTGAAAGTACAGAAAAAAGACGGACGAATCGAGGATTATAAAAGAGAGAAGTTGGAAAAGTGTATCGACAAGGCTTGTTGGAAATTGAGCAGTGAAGAAAAGAACAAACTATTGGATGAAATTGAAATGAGGCTTTTAAATTTTAGCTCGGTGGAAATTCCATCGAGGGAGATTGGAAGGATTGTGATGGAAAAACTTAAAGATTTTGATGAGGTGGCGTACATTCGTTTTGCCACGGTTTATTTGGATATCAAATCAATTAATGATTTTCAGGAATTAGTTAGTAATTTTAAAAAGAAAAATAAATAAAAATGAATCAAGACTTAATGCAGCAAACAAATTTAGGAAAGAGTACTTTGGAAGGGTTAATAGAGCCGAAGTTGTCGGACAATGCAAGATATATTGCAGAGACTCGATATGCTATGAAAAATGAATCGGGGGAGACGACAGAAAAAGCTAAAGATATTTTTTGGAGAGTGGCCTACAACATTGCCAAGGGTGACCTTGGATTTTTGGATCAAAATTTGGGAGACAACAATAAGGAGGAGTTGGTACTTCAACAAGCCAAAGTGTTTTATGGAGCAATGGCCGAACAAAAGTTTTTTCCAAATACACCATGTTTGGTGAATGCAGGCAAAAAACATCAACAGCTTTCAGCTTGTTTTGTGCTGCCTGTGGACGACTCGATGGAGGGGATTTTGGGGACAATGTCGGATATGGCATTGATTCACAAGTCCGGAGGGGGGACTGGTTTTTCGTTCACCAGACTACGACCTTATGGTGATTATATTTCGACTTCGGGCGGAACAACGGTAGGGCCAGTATCCTTTATGCAGGCCTACAATGATGTGACTTCGCAAATTAAACAAGGAGGAGTACGACGAGGAGCAAATATGGGGATGCTGTCGATTGATCATCCGGATGTACTAAGATTTTCGGTGGTAAAACTGGATGAATATAGCTTGACAAATTTCAACATTTCTTTGGCGGTGACCAATGCTTTCATGGATCGCGTTGAATGCGATAAATCTTTTTGTACGGATGATTCAATTCCATCTGAGGTGGTAGATGAAATTAGAATTGCAGAACAGAATCGCGATGTGGATGCCCGACTAAGAGAAATCGAGGCTGGAGTAAAGAAACTTTATGATTGGGCTGAGGCCAAAAATGAAGGCGAGGGCTATGAGCTGATTAATCCAAGGACAGGAAAAGTAGCCAAAAAATTGAATGCCTACAAAGTGTTTAATTTAGTAACAAGATTGGCTTGGCAATATGGAGATCCGGGATTGGTGTTCATCGACAGAATGAACGATGAGCATAGCAACCCAGTACCCAAAATGGGTAGAATTGAGGCGACTAATCCTTGTGGAGAGCAACCACTACTGCCTTATGATGCTTGTAATTTGGGAAGCATAAATGTAAGTCGATTTGTAATTGAGACGCATAGTAATGCGTCTGTACAGGAGAAGGATATCGATTGGGATGATTTGGAAAGAGTGACAAAAGAGGCGGTGCATTTCTTGGATAATGTGGTGGAAGTTAATGAATTTCCGGTCCAAAAAATTAGGGAGATGGTGTCCAAAACCAGAAGAATTGGACTAGGGGTGATGGGTTTTGCTGATATGTTGTTTAAGCTTGGGGTGCGCTACGATTCGGAGGAAGGAATTGAGTGGGCCAAAAAGATAATGAAGTTTATCAACGACAAAGCTCATGAAGCAACTGTAGAGTTGGCTAAAGTTCGGGGAGTATTTCCGGCTTGGGAAGTGTCGGTGTTTGAGGGGACTGAATATAGACCACGTAATATGGCTTTGACTACGATTGCTCCAACGGGAACAATTTCGATGATTGCCGATGCTTCGTCGGGAATTGAGCCGGTGTTTAGTTTGGGATACCAGAAGAATACGGTGGAAGGAAAGACTTTGTATATTATGAATCCGGTGTTTGTGGAGGAATTGAAGAGAAGAGATTTATATTCGGAAGGCTTGTTGGATAAGATTGTGAAGAATGGCGGCAAATTGGATGGTATTGAGGAACTACCAGATGATATTGTGGAGGTGTTTAGAACAGCTTTGGAAATTAGTCCGGAATGGCATATTAAAGTGCAGGCAGCCTTCCAAGAATATACCGACAATGCGGTGTCCAAAACAATTAATTTCCCCAAAGAAGCTACGTTGGACGACGTGAGAACGGCTTATTTGCTGGCCTACAAATTGGGAACTAAGGGAATTACGATTTATCGATCGGGAAGTCGAGAGAAAGAGGTGATTCAGCAAGTGAAAAGTGACAAAAAAGATGTCAGTTCTTCAGATGTCAGATCTCAGGAAAACAATGTTGTGTGGCAAGAGAAAAAGAAGACTCCAGAAGCAGCCAGGGGAGTGCGGCTAAGAAAAGCTTGTGATATGGGAAAAGTGTACACATCGGTATTTTTTGAAGAAGGGGATGGTCCAGTGGAAGTGTTCGTAACTTTGGGTAAATCGGGTGGATACATGGCAGGAGCTGCTGAGGTGACTGGGCGATTGGCTTCATTGGCTTTGAAATATGGGGCATCCTTGGAAGAAATTGCTGAGGAATTGGTAGGAATTGCTTGCGGCCAAAAAGTTGGATTTGGGCCCCAGGTAGTGCTGAGTATGTTTGATGCGGTGGGAAAGTCGCTTTTGGAGGTGTCCAAAGGCTCGCAATTGCAGCTATTTGAGGAAGAAAAGGTGAAGTTGGTCCTACCTCAGGAAGAAGCAGCAGTGCAAGAGGCTGTGCCGGTGCAGGAAGTGTTGAGTGCGATTAGAAATAAATCGGCTGAGACGGAAAGTAAATTTAGTGCTTGTCCGGATTGCGGTTCGCCTTTGTATGCTGAAGAAGGCTGTTTTAAATGTTCAAATGCATATTGCGGATATTCCAAATGCTCTTAAATCCACCCCTAACCCCTCCTTTGACAAGGAGGGGAAATATAAACATAATTAAAAACATATGTCTGTAACAACCAAAACCGGTGATGATGGAAAAAGTAGATGGAGCCGCCTACACCAAGGCTCCGGTGTGCCGAAGTGGGAAAAGATTGAAGTTGATAAGGATTGTGATTTGTTGGAAGCAGTCGGGAGTTTGGATGAATTGCAGGCGATGCTTGGGGTGGTGAAATTGAAGAATATTATGATAGGAGCGCCGCTGACCGATATTCAGAAAGATTTGTGGCAAATGATGGGTGTGTTGGCTTATGAAAAAGAGTGGAATGAAGTTGGGGATAGAATCGAATGGTTGGAAAAAGAAATTAAGGAAATGGAGGAGTCTTTGCCAAAAATTAGTGAGTTTGTGCTGCCTGGAGTGAGCGAAGTAGAGGCTGAATTAAATTTGGCTCGTACAATTTGCAGGAGAGCAGAAAGAAGATTGGTGGCTTTGTCCAAAGAGACTGGGTCTGGTAAAGTTGATAATAGTTTGTTGATTTATATAAATAGAATGTCCGATTATTTATTTATTTTAGGAAGAGTTATTTTGTAGGGACAGGTCGAGCCCCGTCCGTACGTTAAGGAAATAATTTAAAAATTTGAATCAGGTGTGAATCCTGAGCTGTGCCGCAATCGTGAAAGATCGCTTTCGTCCCTTTGGGACTACAGCGCATCGAAGCCGAAGCCTTAAATTCCGCCTCATCGGCGGACTTGCATTGAATGGCAAGCTTTCGAGCAAAAAGTAATAATGAGAGTAAGTACAAAAGAAAACCTAAATGGATTGGCTGCATGGTTGGTGGCAGCTGGACTTGTTGGTAGGCGGGTGAGGATAGACGATGATGATTTGAAATTATTGGGTAGTGGAAAAGCTGAAGAGGAGATAAGGCCAAGGTTTAAGAAGGCGACGGATGGACATTTTTTTGATGTAAATTCTAATTCTGCTGAAGAAGTGGCTAAAGTTTATAAAGAGGAGCGAAGAACTAATAAGCCCGTAGAACGAGTAACAAGCTCTTCTCCGGTGGGAAGAAACGATGTCGATTTTAGTGAGTATAATGTGCATGCAATGGCAGAATGGGAGGCAACCCAAAGATCTTTTGATTTGGCTGAACAAAACTACAATTTAATTTTTTGGATTAGTGCTGAAGATGGGGCAATGGGCTTGTCACCAGAAGAGGCTAAGGAAAAAGGGTGTGTGTATAGCGACGGAAGGTTGAATATTTATTTCAAATCCGTAGACGCTAATGGCAATGTGGCTTTGAAAGGTAAGCATTTACCTTTATCTATTAATAGATTCTTATCATTTGAACTGGGGAAGCGGCTGGTGGAAATGGGGGGGATTACTCTTGGTAAGATGGAAGATGTTGAAGATCTGAGAGTGCAACCAATAGGTTTCCGTTTGGATAATTTGGATGATTGGATAAAGAAATGTAGAGAGATGATGCCAGAGATGGGTGAGTTCTGGGATACGATTGAAAAAGGTGACGATGTTCGACATCAGGAGGAGATGGAGAAGGTGGTATCTGAAGTGATGAGAAGATCTGGTGGGGATAATAGATGGTTTCAGATGGAAATGATGAGGAGGGGTTTTGAAATTAATACGTCTGGAAATCACGGAAT
Source organism: Candidatus Shapirobacteria bacterium (assembly GCA_003250375.1). GTDB lineage: Bacteria > Patescibacteriota > Microgenomatia > UBA12405 > UBA12405 > SZUA-533. The sequence continues at coordinate 28,533 of QKGR01000019.1, forward strand.
GGGATATTTGGATAATGGAGTGGGAGGCCTCGTGCTAAATTTTAAAATTGAAAGGATTGGAGGAATGTTTTTTACTGAACCGAAAATTGATAGTAGAGGTAATTTGGTTTGTCCTGTTTGTGGTGCGAAAGTGGCGAATGACGATGTGAAATGTCGAGAATGTGGAATAGGACTTAAAAAATAATCTGATGTATAATTTCCCAAATGACAGAAAAAGGATTTGTGCCTTATAGACTTATCCATAGAGTTGTTTGCCCTAATGTAAGGGGTAAATATTATCTTCTTACCGGTGAGTCTCGTAATATATTGAAGAAGAGACGGGGGTGCAGTGAATGTTCGAATGGGTGGTGTGGTCGTTTGAAACGACTTTGTTCAATTAATGGTATGTTGTCGCATGAAAGATTTTATGATGGTGTGGAAATGAGACCGATAAAACAGTAGAATTAAGTAATGAAACATCAAAAAGGCGAGGTAAACCCTGGTGCTATTGTGGTAGGAATTATTCTGTTGGCGGTAGTGGGAGGATGGCTTTTCCCAAAGATGAATTGGGGGAGAGTGTCGTTGGGGTCGCCGGAAGTGGTGGTGGTTAATGGAGAAGCGAAATCTCAAGAATCGAATCAGATTGCGTCGTACACGGCCGGAGTGGATGCGGTGAATGACAAGAAAGAAGATGCAGTTAATGAAGTGAACTCCAAGGTAGATGATTTGATAAAAGCAATGAAGGATTTTGGAATTGAACCGGGAGATATTAAAACCAATAATATTAGCATTTACCAAAACGAAGAGTCTTATTGGGATAATGGGGTGCAAAAATCGAGAAAAGGACAATGGAGAGTGAGTAATTCGATTGAGGTGACAATCCGAGATTTGGCAAGAGCTTCGGATTTGACTGGTATTTTAACTTCGAGTGGAGCCACAAATGTGTGGGGTCCAAATTTTAGGATGGACGACACTTCGGAAATTGAAAAAGGCTTGTTTGATGCGGCGATTGCCGATGCAAAGGAAAAAGCTGAGATTATTGCAAAGTCGTCGGGTAGAAAATTGGGCAAGATTATGTCGGTGGCTGAAGGTGAAATGATGAATGATATTTCACCAATGTACGCTGTTCGCGATGGAATGGGAGGTGGCGGAGCGTCGATTGAAGCAGGCAGTTCGACTGTGAGTAAATCACTTACAGTGACGTTTGAGCTGAAGTAAAATCTGTTGTTTGTGATATATTTTGGTATGAGAAAAAACGAGGTTGTTTTTCGGGGCTGGGTGGATATTGCTAAAGAAGAATTAAGAAAAGCCGTTCGTCCACACGGAGAACCTGTTAGAATTAATTTTGATACTAGAGGAATTTGGGTTGACACTAAACACAGATCTCCAGATGGGTTGTATAGGGTGGTTACGAATGTATTAACTGGGCAGGCTGAATTTGTCCCAAAAGATTTGGAATTTAATACAAGACCAGAGGTTTTGGTGTGTGCTTTATTGTCAAGAAGAATTAATTACAAAATTAATACAGGGGAAGGTCTTCAGAATGTGACTTTTGAAGAAGTTCAGGGCGACACACTATTGCTTATAAGAGAAGCTTATAGTCGTTGGAGTTGAAGAAGAGAAGATAAGGACTTGGCAGAATTACCGCAGTAGGGGGAGTTGATGGGGATTGAATTGGTTGAAGGAAAAAACTTTTGCGGGTAAAAATTAATAGATGAAAACAAAAGCGATTAAGGTGAGTTTAATTTCGTACACCAAGAATCCTGAAGCGGTGGCGGTGGCAGCAATTAGACAATGTTATAGCAGTGTGGGAGCCAAAGAATTAAAGCAAAAAACGGACAAGGAAACTCAGAAAAGATTGATTGCCCAAGTACTAGCTTCGGGGCATACGTCGACTTTGGAGCACGTGTCCTTTAGCTTTGCGGTGGAAGGAATTAGTAGAATTACGGAAGTTCAGTTGGTGCGCCATAGAATGGCGTCGTATTCGGTGCAATCGGGAAGGTATGTGAAGCGGGGAAAGGCAACTTATTCGATTCCTGCCAAAATTTTGGCCAACAAAGAAATTCTAAAAAAATATGAGAGAAAATTAAAGGAAATTCAGGATTTTTATAATGAAATGTTGGACGCGGGAGTGGCAGCGGAGGACGCTCGATTTATACAACCACAATCCTTGCAAACCAAGTTGGTGGTGACGATGAATGCCAGAGCCTTGTTGCATTTTTTTGAATTAAGATGTTGCCAAAGAGCCCAAAGTGAAATTCAGAAAATGGCTTATTTGATGCTGGGGGAAGTTCGAAAAGTGGCACCGCTATTGTTTGAAAATGCCGGTCCGAGTTGTGTGACCCAAAAGATTTGCTGGGAAGGAAATTTGAGCTGTGGAAGGTGGGAAAAAATTCCTGGAGCGGAATTGAGAGCGAGGGTGTAGTTAATCAGTTAATCAGTTAATCGGATCGTTATAAGTTTATTTAAATATAAGATGGCAGAACAATTGAGCGGACCACAAGCACCAGAGCCAATACCAAGAAGATGGTGTTTTAAGTCAGATGATTTTAATGGTGAATGTACAGACAAGGATTGTGGAACTGTTGATTGTATGTGGAGGAGGAGAGTTGGACTGGGTCGTAGTCCGACGGCGGGAAGGGATGGATTGCATATAGATAATAGTGCTAACTTTAAACGAGGAGTATGAAGTAAAATATGATAGTTAAATATTTCTTGTCATGATTTTTTTGCTTCACTCAAGTGCTGCGCCTTGAAATTACGCAAAAAACATGACTGCGAAAATAAATATAATATGGACAAAATTTTTGAATTAATAAAATTGCCCACCTACGCCAAGGCTTCGGCGGGCTATTGTTTGTTTAATGTTAAGATTTGTTTGAAGGAGAGATAAATGGATCAAATTTTTAATCTGATTGAGCTGGAAGAAAAACGACAGGAAGAAACTTTGATGATGATTCCGTCGGAGAATTATACTTATCCGGAAGTAATGAAGGCGGTAGGGTCCTGCTTAATGCAGAAGTATGCCGAAGGCTACCCAAAAAGGCGATATTATCAGGGGAATGAGGTGGTAGATGAAGTAGAGGATTTGTGTCGAAATCGAGCCTTGGAAGCATTTGGATTGGATGGGGAAAAATATCATGCCAATGTGCAGCCACATTCGGGTTGTGAGGCTAACTTGGGAGTTTACAATACAATTTTGAATCCCGGGGATAAAATTTTGGCCATGTATTTGCCCGATGGCGGGCATTTGTCGCATGGGTGGAAATGGAAAGAGGAAAAGACGACTTTTGTGTCCAAAGTATTCGAGACTGAATTTTATCGTGTGAATCCAAAGACTAATTTGTTTGATTATGATGAAATTGAAAAATTGGCAATGGAATACAAGCCAAAGCTAATAATTTCGGGTGGTACGGCTTATGCCAGGGAAATTGATTACAAACGAATGAGGGAGATTGCGAAGAAAGTGGGGGCTTATTACCTAGCGGATGTGTCGCATGAGGCGGGGCTGATTGCAGCGGGAGTGTGCCGATCCCCGTTTGAATTTGCTGATTTTGTGTCGATGACAACTCACAAGACCTTGAGGGGGCCAAGAGGGGCGATGGTGATTTGCAAGAAAGAACTTGGACACCAGTTAGATATGGCGATTATGCCAGGGCTGCAAGGCGGGCCACATATGCATTCGATTGCAGGAATTGCGGTGGCATTGGAAAAGACAAAATCTGAAGAATTTAAGGAATATGCCAGGCAGACAGTAAGGAATGCAAAGAAATTGGCAGAGGTATTGATGGAAAAGGGTTATGAGGTGGTGTCGGGAGGAACGGATAAGCATTTGGTGCTACTGGATTTGAGGAAAAAGGATGGGGCCGCCTTCGATAAATCTACGTCGAGCCGAGGTTGGTTTGTGGCCTGGGCTTTGGAATATGCAGGCATTATTATGAATCGAAATACAGTGCCAAACGATTCTGGATCGCCATTTTATCCATCGGGACTGAGGATGGGAACACCGGCAATTACGACTCGAGGAATGAAAGAAGGAGAAATGGAAAAGATTGGAAATTGGCTGGATGAAATTGTACAAATTGTGGGCAAACGAGAGCTTCCCGAAGATGCTGAAGTGCGAAAAGCATACTTGGCACAATTTAAGGAGGAAATGAGGCTGAATAAAAGAATAGGGGAGATTGGGGAAGAAGTGAGGGAATTGTGCAAAAAGTTTCCGGTTGGATAATATTAGTCTTTCGACTGTTTTTGGCCTGTAAATTGCTTTATAATGAGGTGAGTTATGATGAAATTTGGGATTAAATTTTGGGATTGGGTTAAGAATAAACCATTATTGACTGGGTTGATAATACTGCTAATTGTGATTACAGTGATGTCGATAAAGCCAGGATTTTATTTGATGGGTTGGGATAATTACTCGTCGTATCTTAATTTAAATCAGAGTATCTTTAGAACCTTATTTGCCACGTGGAGAGAGTATAGGGGAGTAGGAGTGCCTTCGGATGCTGAGGTGACTGACGTTTTTAGATTGATTTTTGATTGGATAATACGTTGGGTGGTGCCAGAGGGATGGTTGGATCAGATTTATTATATGGTGGCGTTGTGGTTGGGTGTGTTGGGAACATATTTGTTGGGGGTAAAAATAGGTAAAAATTTTGTGGCCAAGGATTGGAGTAGAAGAGGATTGGACTTGTTGGGTGGATTGAGTGGTTTTTTGTATTTATTTAATTTAAATACTTTGTCTGTTTTTTATTCACCAATTATTCCTTTTACAAATAGGTATTATGGTTTACCGCTAGTTCTGTGGGCAGTGCTAAATCATGAGGAGAAACAAAGCAAGAAAAGCCTTTTGGTGCTGATGCTTATAGTTGTGATAACTTCGGGAAGTTTTATTACACCGACGGTTGTAATCACGACATTGTTGGCTTTGGGAATCTTTTGGTTGTTTAATTTGAATATAAAGAAAACAATTGCTTATGGTGCATTGTTCTTGGCTTTAAATGCTTTTTGGATGTTGCCGTTTGTGAATTATAGTAAAGAGAAGTCGGCATTAGTACCGTTGGCTAGGACTTTTGTAGAGATTAATGAATCGACACTAAATCGTCCGGCGGACACATTTGACTGGACGAAACAAGCGTTGATGTATCCAAGCTTTTTGGATATAAATTTCCCGACTATTAATAAGGTTGAGGCAAATCTTCATCCTGACTTGGATAATTTTCAAAGTCAGACAGGACAATTATGGTTGATGCTTTTTGTAGTATTTTATGTGCTTGGTTCGGGGCTGATTGTGATCGGATGGAAGAAATATATAAAAATGCTATGGGTACCTTTGTGGATATTAGTATTTTTATTTTTATCGATGAAGGAATATGGTCCAGGAGGAAGTGCGTATATATGGCTTAAGGACCATATACCTTATTTTGGAATAATCTTTAGAATTTCAGATACTAAATTCCATGCATATATAAATTTAGCGGGAAGTTTGGCTGGAGGATTGATGCTGTCTAGTTTAATTGTCAAATTAGGCAAGATAAAATACTTGAAATTTGCAGCTGCTCTTGTAGTTTTGGTTTTGGTGGGGTATGCTGTGAATTTCAGAAGTTACTTTAACGGAAATATGCTAGGTTTTTATGTGTATACAGTGATGCCGCAGGCTTATAAAGAAATTGCTAAGGTGGTAAATAGTGATAAGAGTAGTGGAAAATTGCTGCATTTGCCGATGAGTAATCAACACCATTATTGGAGATCTTTTGATTGGGGGTATATTGGATCGGCGTTTTTTAATTTTATGATCGATAGGCCGTATGTTGATATGACTTTCGAGCCAGCGAGTATGGAGAACGTGTTTGTCGATAGTAGAATTACGCAGTTGTTGGATAATCAATACCTAACAGATGGCGAAGCTAGTAAGCGGAGTGAGGCTGAGAAATTTTTGAAGCTAATGAATCAGATGGGTGTGAGCTACATTATGGTGGATAATTCGATTGGTTCTGAAGTTGATGTTCGGAATTTGGTGTATACCAGTAAACAGTATGTGGCACGATCGGAATCAATGTTGAAAAGATTGGAGTCGATGGGGTTAGTGGAAAGGGTTGGAGGCTACAAAATAAATTTGAATGAAATGCTTGAGAGTTATAAAAAGATTTATCCGGTAACAAAAACAGGTTTGCCTGATGGAACTTTTGGAGATGAGGAAGTGATTCTTTATAAGGTGAAACAAGCAAAGAGTATATTTGAATTTGTACCGGCAGCTGTGGAGATAGATAGTTATTTGGATAATTTGGCTGAGACAGACTTGGAAAGTTCTGAGATGCTAATGAGGCAAAATAAAGAAGTAGCTGGAATAGTAGAGCCGATGAGTCGGCAGAATCATGAGGTTGAGATTGGCGAGAATCAAATTTCTTTAAATTATTCGGTGATGGCCGGTAAATATGTGGTGACTACTGGGGATGGAGATGCCGCTGTGGTGGAGGTGCAAGGTAATATGAAGGGGAACAATTTAGAATTAGATTTCTATGATAGATATCTTCCGAATATAAATGGGATTGAGTATAGGAAGAAGGCTGGTTCGGTGGAATTTAAGAATATAAAATTAAGTGAAATAGGGGACTATAGCTTAGAAATTGAGGGTATGGAAGTGAACTTGGAGGGAGTAAATGAGAATAACCAAACATTGGCTTTACTTCTTTTGCATGGAGTAGATCAAAATGTTCGCTTGTACAAAAAAGAAATGAGTGAAGTGGTGGGTTGGGATGATTTTAGCGAAACAGTACCACTTAATTGTTATGGTCCGGGCTTGAATGGTTTTGAAGGGAAAATTAGTGAAGTTGGTGGAAAATTGGAATTGGTAGCATCGAATGGTTCGGCATGTTCGAAGTCTTTGGTGGCTAGTGGCAGCGAGAGGATAAAGATTAAGATGAAGGCTAGTGCGGAAGTAATAAGTAAAGAGATGCCGAGTGGACTGCTTGGTAAGGCGATGGATGGAATTGGTACGGTGGTACCTGAAGGTTATTGGTGTGTAAAATCGTCAGGAGAAGTGAATTGTAGTAATAAAATGCGACAAATTAAGTTGGGAAGTGATGAAAGAGAGTATGGTAGCGGTTGGTTGGATAATAGCTTGGGCCAAGCAGAAATAACTGTAGGCGTGGTTGCTAGTGGGGGAAATAAATTTAAAGAAAGGATTGGTGAGGTGGAAGTTGAGGGCTTTGATTTGGTGAGTGAAGAAAAAGTAAGTTTGGACAGGGAATTGGTTAAACTTGAGATTGATTTGAAGGATAACTTTACAATAGGTATTCCAAATTTTGAGAATAGTAAGGGAAATACGATTAGTGAAAATGGTTGGTGGAGTATGCCTTTGGAGCAGTGTCGCGGAGGAGAGAATAGGCTGCAAAGAGATATTGATGGAGTGACGGTGAATTTAATGAATAATTGTAGTGTGTATATGGCCTTACCTTTTGATTACACGGGCAAATATCCATATTTATTAGCATATTCATATTGGTTGGGTTCTGGCCAGCAACCAGTGTTGGTAATGGGTAAGGAGGGTGACGATTACTTAGTGGAACGAGCATCGTTGTTGCAAGGATATCCTGGGATTGTGGAGAAAACACTCGCTGATCCTGAGGACAAGAAGACAATTGGACAAATTGAGAGTAAGTTGGAAAATATAGAGCTGATTGGTGCTTCAAGATTGCTGACCAGCGATGCAAAATTGAATAAGAGTGAGGTTGAGGCTAATATTCACATATTTCAAGACAGTGACAATGAAGCAGTAATGGGATTGAAAGACTTAAAAATTATGGAGTATCCACAGTCTTGGAAAGAGCTTAGGCTGACACCAGTTGCTGGAGCTGAGCAAGACTTCGAATTACCTAATAATTTTGAGTTTAGACAAATTTTGCCATCGGTGTGGTTGTTGAATATGGCAGAGATAAACAGTAAGGCTTTGTTGTTGTTTAGACAAGGTTACGACAGGCAATGGGGAGTATATAAGAATTTGGGTGATTTGATTCTAAACAAAACAGCGGCTGTAAACAGTCGCTGTGATGGGATAAATAATTGTTTTGAAATCAATCAGGGCGGAAAGTATATCGTAGCTTATTGGCCGGAAGTACTGAGTATGGCTGGTTGGACAATTACTCTGGGGACAGTTTTCTTTGGACTAATCTGGTGGAAAAGATCGAAGAAAACAGAAGATAAATAGACGAACTTTTTGAGGAGTCGGTAGAAAGCCCAGTTGAATTCGGCGGAGAAAAGCTTACCGGAAATGTACTGGCCAAGCCAGAACAATTTGATATACCAAGGGGCTGGGGTGATTTCTTTGTCGATCCAAAGATGCATTTTCCAGGTAACCTCGTTGAGCTTTTTGAACTTTTTGACCGAAGCACATTTGGAATGGAATAAGACGTGAACTAGAGGGGTATGGAGGTTGGCTAATTTGCCGACTTGGGCCATACGAATCCAAAGATGGGTGTCGTTGGCTGGATAAAATTCTTGGTCGTGGCCACCGACTTTGAGAGCAACGGCACGACTAAACATAACCGAAGGATCGGAAAAAGGGCTTAGGAAATGCCAGACTTTGCGAATCTCGGCATCGTTTTCGAGGAAGTTGAGGACTTGGCTTTGGCCTTTTTCGTTGAAAAGAAGAATAGAAGAGCCAAGAGCGACAACTTCGGGGTGGGCAGTGAGATATTTTACTTGAGTGGCGATACGGTGGGGGAGCATAGTATCGTCCTGGTTGAGACGGCAGATGTACTTACCTTTGGCTTTCTTGAGGGCGTAGTTGATGGCGATGCCTTGACCTTTGTTTTTGGCGAAGGCATAGAAGTGAACTTTGGGGTATTTTTCTTCCAATTTTTGGCAAAGAAGCTTGCTTTGGTCGGAAGAACCGTCGTCAACAAGAATAATTTCAATATTTTTGTAGGTACTGCGGAGGGCAGAACGGACGGCCTCGAGAAGATAGGAGGCGCCGTTAAAGACGGGGATGACGACAGAAACTAGTGGTTGTGAATTTTGATTTTTCATAAGAGGATTCGCCGGGATTCCCACCACAGGCGGGCAGGGCACCGGCTCATCAGACCCGTTATCCTTCGACTAGCTCAGGAGTACGGATTTCCTCTTTTTCTCTTTCTTCTTTCTTTTTTGTTTGTGTGTGTTGTGTGTTGGGCGCCCGCCCGGCGTCAGTGGTGGTCCCCGAAGGGGCCACCACTGACTGTGCGAAGGCTAGTGGACCGCGACGGCCCAGATTTCGCATTGCCAGACATTGTCGCTGCGCGCCGGGACTTGGGGATCGAAGATACCCTGGATCCAGATGCGACCGGCATTGTCGTTGGCATAGCGACCATCGAGGACGTCGGAGACGTCGCTCGGGGTGTTGCAGCCCTTGCCGTTAGGCGCCCAGACGAACCACGCCTTGTAGCTGTCTAACACGAGCCCGCTGCCTTCATGGACCTCGGCGCCAACCAACTGAGCAATCGCTTGCACGATGGGGATATCCCGGAGGAAATCTTCCCATGTAGCATTGCGGGGATTGCCAGCATTGTCGGCGTAGCGGAACATGGGGCCGATCAGCACATCCTGACCGATGGGCAACGGGTCGTTGTTGCTTTCATCGTAGTTCAGGCTTGAGGAAGCACTGGCAGGCTGGGGCTGCGGGGCACCCTGAGGCAGGTTCTGCGCTTCGGGGAGCGTGGGGACGGGTTTTTCCGCTTCTGCCTTCATATTGGCAACCTGGGTGCTCAGAAGAGCTACCTGGGTAAGCGCAACATCGGGTGTAGCGGTGGGGGCGGCGGTTGCCGTCACCACAATAGTTTGAGGGGTCGCGGTGCCTGAGCACGCGGCCATCGATAGGGCGAGGATGCCCAAAACCAAAACGAACCAAAACTTCTTAAACATCGAAATCTCCTTTCCTCGGCCGAGGAAATCAGGTGTACCAGAAGGAGGATTCCTTCATCGGTTTCTTTTTGAGAAACAAACCTGAAAGCTGAAATAAATCCCTCTCTCCTTCGATAAACTCAGGAGTTCTCCCTTTAAGGAAAGGAAGAAGAAGAGGAAAAGAATTGATTCCAAGTTTCAGGCTTGTTTGCTAGAAACGACCTAATTAGCGGTCAAAAAAGAAGATTCTATTTGCCATACGAACAATGCACAGGAAAACACCACATTTTACACATAAACAAGGGTAGAAACGCATTAAGAATTAATCTTAATGCTGAATACTAGCCGTCGAAAGGACGGTGTTCTTCGAAAAAAGAGAAAAATTGTAAAGGTTCTGTACTACCTCCGAGAGGGAAGCGCGGTGCTTCGAATCAGAAGCAATACAATTTTTGGCTTTTTATAGCCAAAGGAGAAAAGAGTTGAGTGTCTTTAGAGGAGCCACCAACCCCTATCTCTCCTTTAGCTATAAGCATAGGTTGTTAACGGACATTGGAGAAAAGAGTTGAGTGTCTTTAGAGGAGCCACCAACCCCTATCTCTCCAATATCAATTAATCAAGATTGTTAATGATCTATCCTATATTATAGATTATATGACCTATAATGTCAAGTACTAGGATAGTATTTACTTAAAAGAATACTAAGATTCTGATGAGTAAGAGATGTGTATTGGATTGTAAATGTACGGAAAGATAGGATAAAAGCTCTTCCTTCGACTAGCTAAGGATAAAGCACTTATCCTATCCCCTCCAAAGAGGAGGGGAAGGAGAATTAAGAATTAAACACGAAGCAACTTTTTGATGGAGAAGAAAAGGCCAGTAGCAAGAGTAGATCCTAGGCCAACGAGGGCGAAAGGATTGGCACCAGTTTCGGGCAAGCTTTCGGTGGTAGTGGTCGATTGACCATTGCCAACGAAGAAATGAGATTCATCACAGTCGGAAGAGCCGGATTCGGCCAAAACGCAGACTTTGTTGACTTTCTCTGTGAGAGAAGCGGGAATAATAGTAGCGTCTTTGGTTTGAACACGGATGACAGTGGACTGTTCTTCACCAGGTCGGATTTCGGGGATTTGCCAGTTGATAGTGTAGTTGTCACTATTGAAAGAGGCACCTTCACGTCCGAAAACGTAGCTAAGGACACGGGGTAGGGAATCGGTGACCTTGACCCAGGTTAAATTGCGATTACCAGTGTTTTTGACGGTAATTTTGAATTCGAATTGGGTATTTGGGCCGAAAACCATGTAGGAAGAAGGATAATTGTCCTGCCAGTCGCCTTCGGATAAGCCTTTGATTTGCTTGTCGACGACGATTTGGTTGACTTCCTCATCGGGTTGGTAATAAGCGTTGGCAGCTTTTGGAGCCATAGAAGAGACCAAAAGGGCTGCGCTAAGAGCTAAAAATTCCACCTGCTTTGTCATATTTAGATTTGAATAAATATTATTATGGGGTATTATATCAACAATATAGGACATGTCAAGTTGGGGTGGAGGGAGGGTGAGTATTATTGTCAAATATGCAACGAATGGCATCCACCAAGGAACGGGCAAAGAGTCTACTTGGACGCTCATTCTTTGGATCGGAGTCATACTGATGCTGGGATGTGTGTTTGTAGAAACAACGGAAATGGAAATTGTCACGATAAGATACATAAAACAGCCCAAGAGCCTGAGGAGGTTAGAAGAGTGTCGGAGACGGCGGCACAGCTGGCTGGTTTGGCTTGGGCATACCAAATGATAGAAAATGGTGAGCCTGAAAGAAGGATTAGAAGACTGTTGAATCGAAGACCTTATTGATTGAATGGGGGCGGATTGCAATCCGCCCTTACAAATTATTGGATAGTGCGGATGAACTCATGAAGTTGCTGGGAATATTTGGGATCCTTGAGAGCGAGAGTGATGTTGGCTTTGAGCCAGGTAAGAGGGTCGCCGCAGGCGGACCATTGGGAGCCGGAGGCTTGATAGTCCAATCCCATGATGACTCCATCTTGGGCAGCAGTATTGAAGGCGTTGGTGAGCCAAAGTTCACCTCTGTCGATGGCAGTATTTTCTAAAATTTCGATAATTTTGGGACTAACTATAAAACGAGCACCTTGGCCGTAGTTGGAAGGGGCATCTTCGAGTTTTGGTTTTTCGACCATGGAGTCGACTCGAAGAGGATAATTTGGATCGTCTTTGAATTTTAGAATACCCATGGAGGGGATTTGCCAATCGGGAATTTGTTGGACACCGATGAGGGCTTGAGGCTGATATTGGTTGTAAGTTTGAATTAATTTGGTGACAAAAGAACCGGGAGTGTCCTCGATGGTGAGGTCGTCGCCCCAGAGGTAGATAACGGGATCCTGACCAATGAAATTTCGGGCAACTAAGAGTGGTGTGCCGTTGCCATAGGGAAAATCTTTGGTCTGAGGTAGGAATTCGATGTGCTTAATGCGGTCCATCATACGACGCCAAGAATCGAGTTTGTCGGATTTGCCGGTGTCGGCAAGATATTGTTCGAGAAGTGGGTTGGGTTGGAAATAGTCTTTGATGGTAGTGTCGTCTTCGCGGTGGACAATGCAAAAATCGGTAATGCCGGCTCCTAAGAGTTCTTCAATGACCCATTGAAGCTGGGGACGGTCGACGACGGGGATGAGATGCTTGGCATAAGTTTTAACAGCGGGAAGAAAACGGGTGGCCCAACCGGCCACTGGGACGACAGCTTTAGTGATGGGTGTCATTACTTATGATATCAGTTATTCAGTTATTCAGTTAATCAGTTAATCAGTTAATCAGTTAATCAGTTAATCAGTTAATCAGTTAATCAGTTAATCAGTTAATCAGTTAATCAGTGGTGGTGCCTGTATGGAGAAGAAATGAATTTAGAATAATAGTGGTAGAATGGGGTATGGGAGATAATGAAAAAGTTAGCCAGAAACCACAAGAAGGAGATGTTGGAGTAACTGGTGTACCAATTAGTTCTGGAGATGTCGTTCGAAGAGAGATTCCACCAGGAAGAGATGCTAAAAATCCGCAAAATGAATGGCCTAGAAGAATAAGGAAACCATAGTTAACCTAAATATAGAAGTATAGAAATTCATTTGCTACAATAAGCGGTAGACTTTATGGGCCCATAGTCCCGATGTGTATCGGGATAAACTACGTTGGTAGCGCGGTCCGATGTCCATCGGACAGGTCATTATCAACCGAGTCCTTTTTAAAATTAAGTAAGTCCTTGATATTAAATCAGGGCCCATAGCGTAGTTGGTAGCGCGTCCCCATGGCATGGGGAAGGTCAGGGGTTCGAGTCCCCTTGGGTCCACTTCGTGAATAAAGGGGTTGTTTACATCTTGAAATCACAAACGAATGGTAGATATTATATTGGAAGTACGGATGATCTTGATCGGCGTTTGAAAGAACATAATTCTGGAAATTCAAAATATACTTCAGAATCCGGCCCTTGGGAAATCGTGTTTTGTCAAACATATAAATCTTTGAAAATGGCAAGAACTATTGAATACTGGTTGAAAAGGCAAAAAAGCAGAGTCCTTATCGAAAGAATAATAGTAGATAAGGAGATTAAGAAGATTGTTACAAGCTAGTGCGGTCCGATGTCCATCGGACAGGTCAGGGGTTTTTAGTCCCCTTGGGTCCACTTCGACTCGCTTTGCTCGCTCAGTGTAAACACCTGATTCCTGGTATATATGTATTGAAACCTTGTTTTTTGAAGTGCGCTTAGTCGAAACCCTGAGCGTGGTGAGCGGTAGCGAACCAAAGTCGAAGGGCTGTAAGTTTTATGTGTGATATGGAGATAACTGAATGGTATGTATATATTCTTCGATGCTCCGATTCTTCCTATTATGTTGGTATATCTCCTGATGTTGCGAAGCGTGTAATGCTTCATAATTTAGGAAGAGGTGCTAGGTATACAAAAGATCATCGACCTGTTGTGCTAGTTTACTCAAGAAAATATTCAAGTAAGTCTGAAGCGAGGAAAAGAGAGATACAAATTAAAGGTTGGAGTCGCTTAAAAAAAGAGAAATTAATAAAGGGCGAGTTTAAGTAACTTATGGCTGGAAATCGTTGGGGCAAGAATCGGGAGAAGTGGGCATTTGGTTGATGCAAGATTTGATGCTTTTGACTTGAGGATATTGCATGGCTGTGAGGAGGGCAGAAAGACCCATACATTGGAGGCGAGTGGAACCACCGCCGTAACTTTGAACAGAGTCAAAGTAATTTATGAAGAGAGTGCCATTGGAGTCGAGGTTCACCTCATTGACTCCACCGATTTGATTCTTAAATTTACTTTGAGTTCTTTGTTGATAATCAGCAATTTCCTTTGAGTTTGGATAAGAGGCGTAGGGCTTGGCGGCCATAAGGTGCATTGTTTCGAAAATAGGACGAGCATTCTTGGGAATATAGTCAATTATTGGTGTTGGCTGGTAGGATCCTGCGATGTCGATACAATTAAACATGTAAACAGGTTTTGTGGTGTCGATGCTTTTAGTAGTTGGTAGGGGAGGGAATTTGACATTCTTTACATAGTCGTAAATTTGGTGAGTTTTGAAGTATTGGATTTGGTCGGCTGTGTAGATTTTGTCCAAAGAGAGGGTGTTTTTGGTGTCGATAGTGGGAGTGGGGGAGGAAGTGGCTTTGCTGGGGTTGGGGCTAAGATTTTTATAGGGAGTGGGGGTAATTAGACCAATGGTGAATTGTTTGGAAATTGGGGTGCCTTTGGAGGTGGAAAAGACGAAAAGAGCGGAGATTAAAATAACTGCTAGAGGAAGAATAAATGCTAGTTTTGATCCCATGACTGATGGTAGCACAAATTTTGAAATTAAGGTAAAATTCATGCACTTGCGGGTGTCGTTCAATGGTAGGACTGCGGTCTCCAAAACCGCCAATAGAGGTTCGATTCCTTTCACCCGTGCTAAATAAATCGAGGTTCGATTCTCTGCCTGAGGCGGATAAACTTTTCACCCGTGCTAAATAAATCGAGGTTCGATTCTCCGCCTCGTCGGCGGATAAACTTTTCACCCGTGCTAAATTATCCTTGGGAACATTGGGAATTTCGTCTAACCCAAATTTCGGTTCTTTTTTGATCGAAAATAATGGCATCTTGCTCGCCGCAACCTGCACAAGCACTCTTTATTAGATCGGGGAGATCTTGTTCTCGATTGGCCAAGCCCATGGCTTGGAGGATGGCATTGCGAATATTTAGGCAGGCAGGTGTGCCTGGTGAATTGACTTGAATGTATTCTGTTTTGTTGATTTCGCTAATGGTCATACTTAAATTATATAAGTAATATGTGTAGAAAATACGTATTATTACAGCTTTATTATATTTTTTTAACATTTGAGAAATTTAATTTAGAATGATGGAATCGTTTTGTTATTAAGTAGGTTTGGGAGGAATGATAAGATTTAAGAATGAAGAGAGATTTGGTGATTATTGTGACGGGGATACATAATGAGAATTTTGTGCCCAAAGCAATCGATTTGATGGCCTGGAGCTTGAGATGGAGAGGAGTGGAGGCGGAAGTGTTTAGGATGCATTGGCAATCGGA
>QKGR01000019.1:43991-59898 GCA_003250375.1 Candidatus Shapirobacteria bacterium
GAAAAAAGAGAGTGAATTAAGGAAATTAATAATTAAAAGGAGCAAAGATTTTCGAGTGTCTTTGGTTGGAATTAGTGCGGGAACTATTCCTTGCTTAAATTTGCTGGTGGAATTGGAGGAGATTCATAGGGTAATTACGGCCTCGGGTTGGTCGATGCCGATTGATAAGGAGAATAGGAAGTACTTTGAGGCTTTGGGAGAAGTGAGTGAAAGTTTTGTGGAAGGAGTAAAGAAACTGAGTGAGAATTTAAATTTAATGAAATTGAAAATAAGGAAAGTTTGGGCTTTTAGGACAAAGGATGATGAGTTTGTGCCGTATAAGACGGCGGCAATTGTGGGATCGAAGATTACAGATGTGGAGGTTCGAGGACATGTGCGAGCTATTTCTTTTGCATTGATTGGGTACAGAAGGGAGATTGTAGATTTTATTAAACAGCGATAGTGTGATATATTTCACTAATGGGAAAACAGAAAAAAGAGCAAGTTACTGGAAATGGTTTACCAGTTAATCCTGAGGAAAGGGCTTGGTTTCTTAGTCAAAAAAAGAAAGAAGAGAAGACTAGAAAGTACAGAGGGCAGAATAATAATGGGGAAAATAGTAGGTTTGCGTTGGTTAGTCATGAAAGTCCGACACCAGAGGAAATGAGACAATGTAGAGTGGAAGTCCCTGATGGTTATGATTGGCACACTGGTAAAGAAAGAACCGATATTTTGAGATGTAATGGAAATGGTAATTGTTTATTTCGAAGAGTACAAAATGGTGATTTTGTTCCGGTTGATTTTGGAAAAACACAATTAGTAGCGTGTAAAAGGTATCGTAAGGAATTAGGGATTGGAGAATTTAGACCTGTAAAAGTTGATTAGACAAAGACAAGTTAATAAGTGCAGATTTTATTAGAAGTTAGCTTGTGATATTCTTTTGGAATGATTTTGTCGGATAGGGATATTTTGAAGAAAATTAAAGAAGGAAAAATTAGTTTAGATCCTTTTGATGAGAAGTATTTGCAACCGGCGTCGGTAGATTTGCATCTGGATAATCATTTTTTGGTGTTTGATACCAAAAAGAATTATGTGATTGATCCCAAAAAACCGATGGATGAGATGATGAAGGAAATAATAATTGGGGAGGATGAACCGTTTGTGTTGCACCCTGGAGAATTTGCTTTGGGAATGATTTATGAAAAAACTGGGGTGGGGAACGACATGGTGGGAAGATTGGAAGGAAAAAGTTCGGTGGGAAGAATGGGTTTGTTAATACATATAACGGCAGGGTTTTTGGATCCTGGCAACAATTTAAAAATGACTTTGGAGCTTCACAATACAGCGACTATGCCGATTTTACTTTATTACAAAATGCCAATTGCGCAAATGGCATTTGAGGAATTAAGCTCAGAATGTGAGAAGCCTTATGGAGTGGTTGGGAATAGCAAATATGTAGGGGACTTGAAGCCAAAGGCAAGCCAAATGTGGAAGAATTTTTCTAAAATTAAGTAATTCTGGATTCTGGCGGGGCTTATTGTATAATTGGTCATGGTTACAATTTCACAAACATTGGTAATTGTCGGATTAGTTTTGATACTGGCAGAATTGCTAGTGGGAATTCAGACAGGTTTTGATTTGGTACTTATCGGAAGTATTTTGATTGCTGGTGGTTTTTTGGGAATTGTGAGCAATAGTGTGACTGTGGCTTTGATTGTGTCGGTAATCTTGAGTATTGTGTATATTGCTTGGGGCCGATCGATTGTGAAGCAAAAAATTACGGTAGTAACCAAAAAAACTAATATCGATAAATTGATTGGCAAAAAGGCAGTAGTAATTACTGCTATGACTCCGGACACGGCGGGAATGGTACGTTTGGGCGATGAGGATTGGAGAGCTTCGGCCGAGGATGTGATTTATGAGAAGGAAAAAGTGGAAGTAGTGGGAATTGAAGGAGTGACTCTGTTAGTTAAAAAAATTAAAAGTTAAAAAATAAAATAATGGATTTTGGAACAATAATGCTTATGATTGTCTTCTTTATTGCTTTGGTAGCAATAATTAAGAGCTTTAGAATTGTAAATCAGTATGAGAAAGGTTTGGTTGTAAGATTGGGTAGATATAGCCACACTGTGGATTCGGGAATAGTATTTTTGATGCCATTTATTGATTCTTTGATTGCAGTGGATATGCGTGAGCAGGTGATTAATGTGGAACCTCAGAAAGTTATTACTAAGGATAATGTGGGCGTGGTAGTCGACGCGGTGATTTATTACAAAGTGATTGATCCGGTAAAAGCAGAATTTGAAATTCAGAATTTTGCTTACGCAGCCACCACTTTGGCTCAAACAAATTTGAGAAATTTGATTGGTGACAAGACTTTGGATGAGTCGCTAACAGCTAGGGACACAATTAATAATTCTTTGAGATTGATTTTGGATGAGGCGACCAATGCTTGGGGTGTGAAGGTAAGTAAAGTTGAATTGCAAAAAATTGATCCTCCAGCAGACATTACCGACGCTATGAGCCGACAAATGAAGGCTGAGCGCGACAAGAGAGCGGCAGTGCTAGAAGCCGAAGGTGTGAAACAAGCGGCTATTTTGAAAGCTGAAGGCGATGCTCAAGCACAACTTTTGAGAGCTGACGCCGAGGCAAAATCGGTGGAAATGGTGGCAAAAGCAGCCGAGCAGAATTTTACCGATAGAGCTCAAAAATTAAGACAATTTGAAGTTACCGAAAAAGTTTTGGGCGGTGAGTCGACCAAATATGTAATTCCTACCAATTCAGATCTGATGAGTATTCTAAATTTGGGTGGAGAAAGTGGGATTGTGCCGGTGAAGAAATAAAAGTATCGTTATCGATTATTGGGGATAACTAGTTGCTTTTTGAGATTTGGTGGAAGAGATCGAGAAGGCGAGTGAACTGCTTTTTGGAGGAGAGTTGTTTGTTGATAAGATTGGTGGCGTTTTTGGAAATTATTTTTGTATTACTAGTGTCGTTGATGCTTCGAGCGATTTGCTGAGCTAGTTGACTGGAATTGCCCGGTTCAATAAGAAAACCAGTTTTATTCTCAGAGATAATTTCGGGAATTCCGCCGACATTGGTGCCAATGACAGGAGTTCCTGCGGCCATGGCTTCGGTGAAAACTTGGCCAAAAGTTTCGTTTTCTGAGGCCATAACAAAAATGTCGGCGCCAGCGTAAACTTTTGGCATTTGGCGGAAATTGAAACGTTTGCAAATTATCCTGTCCGAAAGACCATGAATATTGGCATAGGCTAATAGTTGGGAAAGTGAGTTGTCGTATTCTTGGGCAAAAGTTCTGCCAGGATAGGCAGCAGCAATGACGAGTTTATAATTTGGGAAGTCCTGGTAAATTTTGGAAAAAGCCTCGATGAGAGTAATAATACCTTTGTCTTTGAGAATAGGCCTTTTGGGGCTGGTGATTCTTGACGCGTGCAGAATTATTTTTGAGTCTTCGGAGAGCTTTAGATTCTGTTTGAGCCATTTGCGGGAGTTTTTTCGATTGAATTCTTCACGGTTGACACCTGGGTAGATGGTTTGAATCTTTTCAATATTGATACCTTTGTGGAGCAGGTCGCCAGCCACAGAAAGGCTTACTGGGAGTACTTTGCTCCAAGGTAAGTCGCGGAGGATGGAAACTTGGGTCTCGGCAGGGGGAAAAATATGAACTCGATTGCAGACGGGAATTTGATTGTTGATGCAGGCCAGATGAAGATAGAGATTGAAGACATAAGGTACATACTCGAAGGATTCAGCTTCGATGACTTTGATATTTAAATCTTTGATGGTTTGGTTCAAATATGAATAGAATTCTTTTGCCTGTTTTTCGGCTGTAATTGAACTAACTTTTCTTTCGCCAAAAATTTTTGTAGCTTTGAGAGTAAGTGAATGGTGGCGAAGGATGCTAGTGTTTGGTCCGTCGAGAAGAGTTTTGTTGTCGGATGTTGGTAGGAGGAAATAGGTGTGATCGTGGCTGTATTTTTTTGAATAAGCAATAAAATTTAAGAGATATCGTTCGATGCCACCGACACTTTTTTCTGGAGAAAAGGTACTGACGACGAGAATATTCATAGTTTTGGAAGGGGAGGGATTAAAACAAATGGCTAAAGATAGGGATATTCTATCATGTAATAGACTTTTGGTCAAACGACTCTTTTCGCTTAAGCTTAGGTGAAAAACAAGTTATAGGTCTTTTGGGATTTGTTGAAAAAGTTGATATTAGAGCGGGAAAGGGGTGACTTGATCGATGTGATCTGAATTGGTTAAAAGCATGGCAAGGCGATCGATGCCAAGTCCAGCGCCAGCGCAAGCTGGTAGATTGGTCCAGGTGACAGGGATTTTAGGGTTTTGATTTTCAGTATTGCCGTTGGCGATTTCGAGATTGCCAAAGTAAATTTCGAAGCGCTCCGAAAAAAGAGGATCTTTTTTGAGGGCGGCAAGAGGACTAATGAAACTAGGGTAGTCGGTGATAAAAATTGGTCGTTTGAGTTTTTGGAGGACGGGGTCGACATGGTTTAGAAAAAGTTGGTTGAGGTCGGGTTCACTTGCATCGGGTCCGGAAATGAGTTGATCGAGAGTTTTTGGACTGTGGGGTAAGCAGTACTGGTTGAAGAGTTGAGAGAAGGGAATACGATCGAATTTTGTATTGATCAATTTAGTTATTCTATTGCTATTATTTGGGTCTATTCTTTGGGATATGTTATGTATGTAATTTTCAGTAATGTCCATAATGTCGATATAGTTTGATGCTATTTTGTAGAATTCGAGCATGAGGAACTCGGGTTGGTGGCTGGGGCCAGAGCTTTCTAAATTGCGGAAAGAATGGGAAATTGCGTAGCAATCTTTTAGACCTTGGCTAATTAGCTGTTTGAGGCTGGATTCGGGAGAAGTTGAGAGTTTTAGATTGTCCTTTGAGTAGGACCATTTAGTAGTAAATGGATAAATGTTTTGTTCATCTGGAATTGAGCGGCTAAGGACAGGAGTGGTAACTTCTTGGAAGTTTTGGGAGTCGAAAAAATCTCGGGTGTAGGAAATGATTTGTTGTCGAAGTTTAAGTTTTTGGAGATTCATTTTCAAAAATCCCTCTGCACTTTGTGCTTCTCCCTTTGAGGAAAGGGAGAATTAAATAAATTAACGACGTCGGTGCAATTAATTAATTGTAATTCTTTTTTGTAGCCGCAAAGAAAGTCGGGAGAGGTACAACCAAGACATTTATTAGCTATATCTCGTGACGAAATTTTTTGATCCTCGCTACCTTCGGGCTCGGCGTAAGCTGGCTCGCGTTCGCTGCGGTCTTCAAAATTTGTCACTTCGCTATTATGATGAGAAAAAAGTCGGCATTGAGTGCAGGGGTTGAGGCTACTGACAAATTTTTCAACGACAGTGTTGATTGGATCCTGGAGGGTGCCGATGGGGGTGGGGGATTCGCAGCAGCCGTAGAAATTGCCATTGGACTGCAAAGAAAGCTGAAAACAGCCAAAGTCTTTGGCGGGAATGGAGGGGTAATTTTGCTTAATGTGGATTATTTGCTGGGCTGAAAGGGACTGGGAATTGGGATTGTCTTGGGAGAGCGGGTGCTGGCTGGTGTAAAATTGTGATTTGATGGTTATATAATTTATATGTAGAGGCAGGTCGCGACCTGTCTGTACAGATTCGGATATTTGTTTTTCGATAGAATCGATATAAGGATAAGAATCATTGGTAACTAAAAACATAATTTCGACATGGAAATTTAGGCTAAGAGCGTGCTTGATGAAATTTATGGATTTGTCGAAATTACCCGGACCGCGGTTGGCGTCGTGGATATGTTTGGGACCGTCGAGGGAAACAAGGAGTTGGACTGAGTTTGGATCCTGGACTTGATCCAAGATATCGAGAGTGCCATTGGTGATAATGGAGCTGAAGATGTTTTGAGAGGAAAGTTGGTTGATTAGGCTTGGGAAATCTTTGAGAGCGAAGACTTCGCCGCCACAAAATAGAACCGAGGCAAGATTCAAGGAGCATGATTCACGAAGATAGCTAGAGTATTTATCAATAAATTTAAGGATTTGGGAATTGGTGAGAATAGATTTGGTTTTGTTGGTGTAGCAATATTTACAGTTGAGATTGCAAAGTTCGAGAGGGGAGATGTAGATGTTTTCCAGGGCAGGAATGATGAAATCTGGCAGATTCATAGCTTGGATTTTAGCACAAAAAAGGCGGACTCGTCGGTCCGCCCTTATAGCTTTGCTTAGATTATTTGAGTTTGGCCGATTCTTTGTGTTCGGTTCTCTCTTTACACCAGTTGCAGTATTTCATGAATTTTAGCTTGTCTGGAGTATTGGTTTTGTTTTTTTCAGTTAAGTAATTTTGAGCTCCACATTTGGAACAAAGAAGAGCAATCAAAATTCTTGGAGTTTTTTTTGCTTTAGCCATGACAAGTAGTTTATCACATTGTAGGGAAATTTCATTATTTTGGTGAGTGGGTTTGAGGTATAATATCGAAATGAAAAAAGAAGGACCTGAATTGGGAAGATACCCGATAACTTCGGAGATGTCTATGATAGCAAATTTTATAAATAGACTTTCTGGAATAGCGTTGGAAGTAAGGGCACAAGGGAAGAAGGTTGGAGTTGATATGAGTCCAAATTGGGAAGACATGACTAAAGGGAAATATAGAGATATTTGGACGATCGGAGCTGTCGTTGCGAGACTACCCGATGATGTAAGAAAGTACTTAGGCGGAAGAAAATTTACAAGTATGAGAATGAGCAATTTGGTTGTTGTCGATATGAACGAAATTGATTTGCGTTGGTATCCAGATTTACATACAAAAAAAGAAGTTGTGGCTCGTGCGTATGGTAATGTGATGTTTGAAGGTACAAGAGATTTTAGTAAAGATCCAATTAAAGGTGTATTTCGATTGTCTGGAATAGGATTGAGTGACGGATCAATAAGAGTTGGTTGGAGGAAAGAAATTAGTCCAGAAAGCGAAGTTGGGCTTGAGGCTGAAATGCTTAGACGAAGAGGAGGACTAGATGATGACGCAAATGTAATTAGAAGAATTACTGGACGAAGATAATTTTAATCCAGAAGCTGGTTGTCGAAGATGGCTTTGGCGAGAGTGTCGGAAAATAATTTGGCGCCTTGAGGGGAAGGATGGATGTTGTCGGCAGGGTTGATGTAGGATTTGTCGCCATCAGTTCCCGTAAGACTGGGATGGTAGGCGTCGGCTAGGGGGTACTTTTGGGAATTGGCGAAATTAATGAGATTGTTGACATAAAGACCGATAGTTTTGGTTTTCTCGATTTTTTCCATGGCAGAATAGCTAATGCCGGGGACATTGTTGGCGAAAATGATGGAATTGGGGGCGATGGTGGCAGCAAGAAGAATTTTGGAATGGGGGAGATTTTGCTTAATGGTGGTGGTGATGGCGCCGAGATCGAGCCAGTGCTTGTCGATGCCTTCTTTGGAGTTACCAAAATTATTGTAGGCAAAGGATTCGACAATGATTAAATCGGGATGATTGGAGACAAGGGAGGGAAAAGACTGATCTTTGTATTCATAGCCTTCAGTAAGGCGTTTTTTGGCCATTTCGATAGTCTCCGAGCCAACGCCATAATTGAGAATTTTAAAATTATGGTGAGGATAATAGACTTTGAGGGCGGTTTCGAGAGTAGGAATTTTGGGACCGAGAGTGTCGATCATGGAATCGCCAAAAACAGCAATGGTGTAGGTTTTGGATTCGGAATTAGAACTAATAACAGAAGATGTAGATTGACCCAGGACTTGGCCGACAGAAAAATTAAAATCGGGGACATAGGCATACAGTAGTTGATGAAGAAGAGGGATTTGAGCTGAGGCTGGAATAGGGCGCAGGAAAAAGATAGCAATAATTAAAAAAGAAAGCCAAAGCATACAAAAAAGTATAAGATCGATGGAGGATAAAGTCGAGCCTAAAGATTTAGTAGGGCCTTAGTTCTTGGCGATATTTTTTGATTTGATGTTCAATTTGTTCGCGAAGACCGGTGATAGTGGAGATGAGGAGTTTGTGGGTGTGAGAAGCATAGAGACGTTCTTTGCCGGGGAGGCTCATGTCAAAACTGGCTTTGTATTCTTTGGTGCGATTGATTTGTTCAAGGCGAAGAGAGGCGGTCTTAAGATCGGGGGAGAAAGGTTGGAGGAGTTTGTCGAGCTTTTGAGAAAAGCGCTTGTCGATGAGAGCTTTGATTCGATCTGTAACTTCAACACCAAGTCCAGTGATTTGAAGATTCATTAATTAAGGATAGCATTTTTAGAAATATCGAAAAAGTAGTATAATTATGACAATAGGATGGGTTAAATAGTTAATGTAATGAATCCTGAAATAAGGAAGCGTTGGTATAATAATAGTAGAGATTTGGGGGTTGTGCGGCGAAATTTGGTTGGAGAAAATATTGAGCTAAGACAGACCATATCTGAATTGGAACAAAGACCTGAAATTGATTCTTTGACTGGGTTGTTGGCTCATGCTGAAGTGTTGGAAAGAATCAAAGAACATGCCTGTGGTAAAGATGGACCGTTCTCGGTAATTTTTATGGATCTTGATGACTTTAAAAAGGTGAATGATAGATTTGGTCATGATGTAGGGGATCAGGTATTGCTAAGATTTTGTGAATTAGTGGCTGGCTCACTGAGATCTATGGATGTATTTGGTAGAGTGGGTGGAGATGAGTTTGTGATAATTCTGCCTCATACTAATAGAGCTGGGAAACATATCATTTTGGATAGAATTAAGAGGTTGGCAGGTAATGTTGCTGTTGAGGTTAATTCCTGCGAATGTAGTGTAGAGATCGGATTTTCTTATGGTAGTTTGACAGTGAATAATTTTGATTATTGGAACCTTGGGAAAATAAGGAAGTTTTTGGAAAGTCAGATGCAAAGAATGAAAACCAGGAAAAAAGTGGGGAGATAAAAAGAGCCCAGAATGGAACTCGAATCCATGACCTTCCCCTTACCAAGGGGATGCTCTACCAACTGAGCTATCTGGGCGGTACTGAATGCTTTTGTATTCTACCAAATATTTTTTATTTAAGAATAACTAACTTAATTGGGTACGAATAATAGGATAAATGGTAAAATATCTGGCTATTCTATTGGAGAGGTGCTCCGAATGGTAAGGAACTTGTTTTGAAAACAAGCGCGCGCAAGCGCATGCAGGTTCGACTCCTGTCCTCTCCGCTAATCATTTAATTGTTGTTTTTGCCGTATGATTGGATATATCGATTATTTGATGGTATAATGGGGTATGTTGAGAGGGTGCGATGGAGCAGAAAAATTGACTGGGTCGGGTGGTCATGTTTCAGGAGATGAAAGTACTTTTTGCGTAGTAGCTAGAAAATGTAGTATTTCGATTGATATAAGTAATGGTATTTGTGGAAAATCTGTTGCTGGTGCGCCTGGAAGAAAAAATAGCTGTGGATTGAATGGTGAAGAATGCCCGTTTAGTGATTGTGTAAAACCGATTGAAGCAAGGTCGGATATTAACTATTATTAATTGAAATATATGTGCGCAGAGAAGAATCGAAGCAAAGTTCAAAGATTTGTATTGGACCATGGTGTGGTTGAATATGAGGAAGGTAATTGTAGACCATATGGTGCCAATATTATCCTTATAAAAGATGGTCCGTTGTACCGATGTGGAAAAATGGGAGAACAAAGATTCTGTTTCGTTCTTGGGGAGGATTGTCCTGTTAGGGGTATTGTCAGAAAATTTCCTGAAAGAAAAGATTCTGAATCTGGAGGGCATAGTCGAGACTGAGATTATGAACTTGCCGATTGCAAAAAGGGCTAACTCCTACTAAAATAGTGGGAGTATGTTGCAAATATCTAACTTATCGGTATTGATCGAAGAAAAACAAATTTTGACGGGCCTTGGCTTGGAAATTAAGCCTGGAGAGGTTCATGCGATTATGGGACCAAACGGCTCAGGAAAATCAACCCTGGCCTATGCTTTGGCAGGACATCCAAAATATGAGATCTCAGATGTCAGATCTCGGATGTCAGATGTTGGTGTAAGTATAAAGATTGATGGGGAGGAAATTAGTGAGGCGAGCCCAGACGAGCGATCGAAGAAAGGCTTGTATTTGGCAACTCAGTACCCAATGGCAGTGCCGGGTTTGACTACTATGAATTTTTTGTGGCAGATTTATAAAACAAGAAACATGATTCATGAGACAAGATTCATGAATAAGACAGAAGATAAAAAGCCGATAACTTTGGTGGAATTTAGGAAATGGATGGAAGCCCAGGCCAAGCAATTGGGATTGAAGCCGGAATTACTAAAGAGGGGACTAAACGATGGATTTTCGGGAGGAGAAAAGAAAAAGACAGAAGTGCTTCAAATGCTGGTGTCCAAGCCTAAATATATAATTTTGGATGAAATTGATTCGGGATTGGATGTGGATGCACTGAAGAAAATTGCCTTAACTGTGGCTAAAATGGCTAAAGAAGAAAAGGTGGGAGTGCTGGTAATTACCCATTATTCAAGAATTTTGAAATATTTGGTGCCCGATAGGGTTCATGTGGTGAAAAATGGACAAATTGTGGCTGAAGGTGGATTGGAATTGGTAGATGAAATCGAAACTAGTGGATTTAAAGTTAAGGAAAATTAAATATGGCAAGATTTGCGGCAATTAAAACTGAAAAAGAGAAAACTGAGGAGTTGAAACAGGAATCGTATAAATACGGTTTTTCGATGCCGGAAAATTATGCTTTTAAATCTAAAAAAGGCCTAAATGAAGAGGTGATTCGAATGATTTCGAAGATGAAAGATGAGCCTGAGTGGATGCTAAAAAGGCGGTTGGAGGCATACAAACTATTTTTGAAGCGAGAAATGCCAAATTGGGGAGCTGATTTGTCCAAAATTAATTTTGATGAAGTGTACTATTACATTAAGCCATCCAGTGGCCAGGAAAAAGATTGGAAA
Source organism: Candidatus Shapirobacteria bacterium (assembly GCA_003250375.1). Classification (GTDB taxonomy): domain Bacteria; phylum Patescibacteriota; class Microgenomatia; order UBA12405; family UBA12405; genus SZUA-533. The sequence goes on from QKGR01000019.1 coordinate 54,934, forward strand.
GATGTGCCAAAAGAGATTAAAGATACTTATGACAAGCTAGGAATTCCTGAGGCGGAAAAAGAGTATTTGGGAGGAGTGAAGGCTCAGTACGAGTCGGAGGTGGTGTATGGAAGCCTTAAAGAATCCTTGGTGAAACAGGGAATTTTGTTTATGGGAATGGATGAGGCGTTAAAAAAGCATCCAGAAATAGTGGCTGAGTATTTTGGAAAAGTGGTTGGCGGTGGTGACAACAAATTCGCATCGTTGAATACGGCGGTGTGGTCGGGTGGATCCTTTATTTACATTCCCAAAGGAGTGAAAGTGGAGTTGCCTTTGCAGGCTTATTTTAGAATCAATGCGGCCAATATGGGGCAATTTGAAAGAACGATGATTATTGTGGACGAGGGAGCTTATGTGCATTATGTGGAAGGCTGTACGGCGCCAATTTATTCAACCGACAGCTTGCATGCGGCAGTGGTGGAAATATTTGTGAAGAAGAACGCCAGATGCCGCTACACCACAATTCAGAATTGGTCGACAAATGTGTACAATTTGGTGACCAAAAGAGCCTGGGTAGAAGAAAATGGAATAATGGAGTGGGTAGATGGAAATTTGGGAAGTAAGGTGACTATGAAGTATCCTTCGGTAATTTTGGCCGGAGATGGAGCCAGAGGGGAAATTTTGTCGGTGGCTGTGGGTGGAAAAGACCAGCATCAAGATGCGGGAGGAAAATGCATACATTTGGCCAAAAATACCAGTTCGAGAATTATTTCCAAATCGATTAGTTTGAACGGAGGAAGAGCAAGTTACCGGGGAATGGTGCAAATTAATAAGGGAGCCAAGAATTCCCGATCGAAAGTGGTGTGCGATGCTTTGATTTTGGATAAGGATTCAAGATCGGACACTTATCCGGTGAACAAAATTAGCGAAAGTGATGTGACTTTGGAACACGAGGCAACGGTGTCCAAAATTGGTGAAGAACAATTGTTTTATTTGATGAGCCGGGGATTTGAGGAACATGAGGCAGAGGCAATGATCGTGAATGGATTTGTGGAACCGATTGTGAAAGAATTGCCGATGGAATATGCGGTGGAATTAAATCGACTTATTGGTTTACAGATGGAAGGGTCGGTAGGGTGAAAATTGAATCAAGAAACAAGATTCAAGATTCATGAATATAAATAAGTATGAAAGTTAGAACAAATAATTGGAAAAAAACTATATTGGTGGGCCCTGGCGAATCGGTAGATTTGGAAACCGTGTCGGTGTACCAAAAACCAAGAGAAGAAGGCAAAGTTGAAATTAAAGCAGTGGTTATGGAAGGCGGAAAATTAAAATTAAAGGGAATGATTCGAATTGAAAAAGAGGGAGTGGGCGTGAATGCCTTTTTAAGGCAAGACGTGCTTCTGGTGGGGGAGGGTGCTGTAGTTGTGGCCGAACCTCAGCTGGAGATTGAAACAGACGAAGTGAAGGCATCACACGCAGCTGCAATTGGACGAGTGGATGAGGAGCAAATTTTTTATTTGATGACTAAGGGTTTGAGTAGAGAGGAAGCCAAGCAAGAAATTATTGAGGCGTTTTTGAGGGATGAAAAAGAACTACAATAAGATATGAAAGATTACAAAAAGTATTTTCCGATTTTTGAGAAAGAGAAAGGCCTGGTGTATTTGGATTCGGCAGCAACAAGTTTGAAACCAAAAGTTGTACTAGATAAATTGATGGAATATTACACAGAATATAGCGCCAATATTCATAGAGGCTTGTACCCGATGTCGGAGAGAGCATCTGAAGAGTACGAGAAAGTGAGGGGGAAAGTGGCTAGTTTTATTGGTGCTAAGAGTCCAGAAGAGATTGTTTTTACTAGCGGGACAACGGCGGCGATAAACTTGGTGGCAAGGGCTTGGGCGGAGAATAATTTAAAAGAAGGAGATGAAATTTTGGTGAGCGAAATGGAGCATCATTCGAATTTTGTGGTGTGGCAGCAATTAGCAAAAAGAAAAAAGCTAAGCTTGAGAATTTTAAGTTTGGAAGATTTTTGGCAGGAGAAATTTGGATTGGATAAATTGGTAAACAAAAGGACAAAACTGATGGCGGTGGCTCAGATTAGCAATGTGTTGGGGAAAATTAATCCAATAGAAAAAATGGTGGCTGAGGCAAAGAAAATTAATCCGGAAATAAGAGTATTGGTGGATGGAGCTCAATCGGTGGGGCATGTTGAAGTTGATGTACAAAAAATGGGTTGTGATTTCTTTGCATTTTCCGGGCACAAAATGTATGGACCAACTGGTGTAGGGGCTTTGTATGTATGTGAAGATAGGATGAAAGAGATGGAACCGGCTGATTTTGGAGGAGGTATGATTGGTGAGGTGGGAATTGTGGATTCGAGTTGGGCGGAAGGAGTTGAGAAGTTTGAGGCAGGTACTCCGCCGATTGCTCAGGTGATTGGTATGGGGGCAGCGGTTGATTTTCTAATGGGGATTGGAATGAAGAATGTTGAAGAACATGAATCAAAGTTATTGGAATATTTGTTGGAAAAACTTGGGGAATTGGAAGATGTGTTGGTGGTGAATGAAGAAAGACACAATAGAATTGGGGTAGTGGCAATGGTATCCCGAGTGGTGCCTAGCCATGATTTGGGATATGAACTGGGAGAGAAGGGGATTTGCGTGCGCTCGGGGCTTCATTGTGCTCAACCGTTACACAACAAAATTGGCGAGAAGTATGGGACAACTAGAATTAGCTTGGGGGTGTATAATTCGATTGAAGATATTAATAAATTAGTTGAAGGAATTAAAAAAATTCAAAAAGATTATAAATAATATGGACGATTTGTACCGACAAATTATTATTGATAGATACAAAAATCCAATAAATAGGGGTAAAGTTATTGGCGGTAAAAATGCGGTAAAAGCCAATTTGAGCTGTGGGGACAAACTGGAAATTAGCGCCAAAATTAAGAATGAAATAATCGAAGAAGTTAAATTTGAGGGTGGAGGCTGTGCGGTGTCGATGGCGGCAGTGGACATGTTGTGCGACAAATTGAAAGGAATGAAGATTGGCGAGGTGATGAAGATGAGTGGAGAGGAAATTGAAGAGATGATTGGGATGGATTTGACATATTCGAGGAAAAAATGTGCTTATTTGGGATTGGAAACGGTAAAAAAGATGATTGAATCGGAATAAAAAGATATTTGATGTTGAGGGTAGACAGATTGGGTATAGTTTTTGTTAAATAGTTTATTGTAATTTTGTGGGAGGTGAAAATGCCAAATGAAGTAGAAAATGGTGGGCGTAGAAGTGCTACTGAGTCAGTACCGACGATGCCAATTAATATGCAAGAAGTTATTAGTAAAAATCCGTCAAAGCGTAGAACTCTTACAGTTGAGGATCATAGTAACGGTCGTGTTTCGAGACATGACACTGAAGAAGGTGCTGTGGAGGCGTTGAAGGGAAGAAAAAGGGGAGGTTTGAGCGATGTGTTGAGAGGTATCCTTTTTGGTGGATAAGTTTGGTATAATGCTGGCATTGCCTGAATAGCTCAGTGGTAGAGCAGCTGTTTTGTAAACAGCAGGTCGTCAGTCCGAATCTGACTTCAGGCTCAAAAGTGTGTATTTATTGGTCGGTATCGAAGAACATTTCCAAAATTTGCTTGAATTTTTGATTCTGCTTTTGGGAGCGTTTTCTTAGTTTTTGGAACAGAGGTTGAAGGGACTTGATGTAGCCGATTTTGACGGCTTCTTTTTCGTTATAGGCAGAACCGCCCATGTCGTAGTCGGCATCGAAGTGGTAGCCCTTAAGAAAGATACTCAAATTTAGTTTGAGGTATTGGTTCATAGTTTCCAAAATACCATTCTTTTGAAGGCGGCGAAGAGAGAAGGTGTAGCGAGGACTGGGGAGTAGAGTGTAGTGGTAGTTGTATTCGCTTAGCTTTTGAAATAATTGGGAATCTTCGCCAAATTTGGTATTGTTGTCGTAGCCGCCAACTTGAATGAAGGCGGAACGGAGGACTGACTGCATAGCACCAAGAGCGAATGGTAGGTTGAGTAGTTTGCCGATTTCGAAAACGAGGTTGTTGAGTAGGCCAAACATTAGCTCAGATGCTTTGTCGGAATCGACTTTGACATAAGTGGTAAGAAAATGAGGATGTTTAGATTGGTAGGCTTGATAGACTTTTTTGAGGTAATCTTTGGGAATGGTGGTGTCGGCATCGAAAAAGACTAGAACATCGCCTTTGGCCTTGGAGGCGCCAAGATTGCGTTGGAAAGAGACAGAACGAGTTTTGGTGCTGTGAAGGTAGAGAGAGTATTTTGATTTGAAATCCTTGGCGACTTGGGCGGTATTGTCGTCGGAATTGCCGTCGACAACATGAACGTCGAAATCTTGAAAGGTTTGATGATTGAGACTTTTAAGAAGATCGGGAAGATAATGCTCTTCGTTGAGGCAGGGGATAATGATGGAAAAGTAAGGTTTTGGGTTGGTCTTGACTGACATAGTATAATTGTATCACTCAAAAAAAAAGTCCTATCATAAGGTCATTCCAATAATGGCTTTTCCACGCAAGTATGACTTGTGTGGCGGGCTAATTCCAACTAGGTTGGAATACTCGCCCTCCGTATAAGAAGGGTAGCTAGAAAAAACACCTTCTTGGCGATATCTGTATGATAGGACTAATTAAATTATATCAGATATAATAAAGGTAGATAAGATGATTACCATATCAAAAAAGACGGAATATGCCCTATTATTGCTGTCTTTCTTGGCCAAGGAAGAGGGTAGCGTGGCGCTGGCTGAAGTGGCTGGTCGACTGGGTTTGCCGTACAGGTTTTTGGCTCAGGTGGCATCGGCTTTGAGACAAGCGAATATTTTGGAAAGTAAGGAAGGAAAGAATGGAGGTTATAGTATGGTGGATAGAAATTGGAGGAGTTTGAACATGTATCAATTGCTGACAATTTTGGGTGAGGATAAACATATGGTGCAATGTTTGGG
>QKGR01000033.1 GCA_003250375.1 Candidatus Shapirobacteria bacterium
ATGTAGGCTAGCATATTGATATTGCTGGCAGCATTGGGGTTTTTTGCTACCATGTCTTCGATTTCTTTCTGACCAACATCAATTTTTTGGTCGCTGGCAATTTTGTCGATAGCCAAATTCAGGGTCCATTCCTTAGTTATCTGCTTTTGGACTTCTTCTTGGTATTGCTCGAGGGTAGTGTTTTTAGATTTTAAGTACTGAGCAACGCTGACTCCGGCTTGGTTGGTTTGGTCGACTAGCTGGCTAAGACGATTTTGAACGTCGGCGGCTATAAGAATTTCGGGAAGCTCGATTTTGGCGACAGAGAGAATGGTTTCAAAAATTTTGTCCATTTGGCCTTCTTTGGCCTTTTGATCGGCATCGGCAGATGGAGCTTGGAGGTTCACTTTTTTGATTTTTGCTTCAATTTCGGGAAGCTCAATTTCGGGAAGTTCGCAGCCTTTGATTTCAACCTGCCAATCGTTGTCTTTGGAAATAGGAGGATTTAGAATTTTGACTTGAGGCTGAATAATAGGTTTGAGATTGTTTTCCTGGATTTTGTCGGAATAAACTTTAGAAAGTAAATTTTCGGCGACTTTTTCGTAGATTCTGTTGGGTTCAGCATGGGCTTCAACTACATCCATGGGGGCCTTGCCCTTTCGAAAGCCTTTGATTTCGATGTCTTCGGCTAGGTGCGAAAGTACATGCTGATATTCCTTCTGGATGTCCTCTTTGGGAATAGTGGTAGTAATAATGAAGGTTTTATCCTTAAGTTGTTGGAAGTCTTTTTGTGTCTTTGCCATAAGTATGGATATGATATCATGTATTAGTGAAATTTACCTTTGATTTAGAAAAGAACAAAGTTGTGTTTGCAGTTACTCGTATTTTCTTTTTGGTGGTGTTTTTGGTGGTATCAATCGGATTTTTGGTGTGGGAATTCGGAGGTTTGTTGGCTTGGAACCAAGAGTCGGCCAAAAACGATTTGGTGTCGGGATTGGTAGTGAGATTGGATGGTGAGAATGTGCTGGTGGCCAATGCGGCAGAAGAAGAATCTTCCCAATCTGAGGCGGTAGTTGTATCTGAGGATGCAAGGCCTTTGATTATTCGAAGATATTTGGAAAAGTACAAATCCCCTCTGGCTCCTTATTCTGATCTGATTTTTGAGTTGTCGGAAACTTATGGCTATGATTATCGTTGGATTGTGGCGATTGCTCAGCAAGAGTCGAACTTGTGCAAGAAAATTCCTGAAGATTCGCACAATTGTTGGGGTTATGGGATTCATAAAAATGGCACTCTAAAATTTGATAATTATGAATTGGCTTTGAGAAGTTATGCTGAGTATTTGAAAAGAGTTTACTTTGATAAGGGGCTCAATACTCCTGAGACTATAATGAAAAAATATTGTCCTAGTTCCAATGGCTCTTGGGCCTACGGTGTGAGTAAGTTTATGGACGATATGGAAAACGGCAATTTTTAGAAGGACAGCTAGAATTTGAATTTGTGGGTGTGTAACTGGTTAGTACCTTGACGCGTATATAATATTTTGATATATTAGTATCCAGATCTCGGGGTGGCTCCTCTAAAAGCACGCTCCGAGATTTTTTTTGGTATAAAATAGATTATGACAGGAGAATATGGGAGGGGTGAAGGTGGTCTTGGGATGAGAGACAGGGATGTGGTCACAGTAGAGCAGATGCTGCGTTTAATGAGAAGAATGGCTAGACATGATGGTAAAGTTTGTTTAGGAAGATTAGAAGATCTTATGGCAAAACGGACGTCAATTGCAGATGCTTGTCTAAATTACTTAAAAATTACGAAAGATCAACTTGAATCAATTGATAATGTAATTTTTGATGGTCTTGAATTTGGTGAATTAAGCCCGATAACTAGAAGACGTGTGCGATCATTGTCTTAAGATGGTTTTCGAGTTACAATATCGGTCATGGGAATGATATCAACTGCACAATTCAAAAAAGGTATTTATGTTATTTTCCACGACGAGCCTCATAGTATTGTGGATATTAGCTTTGTGTCGCCAGGAAAAGGGTCGGCATTTTATAGAACAAAACTAAAATCTCTTTATACCGGAAGAGTAATGGAATACACCTACAAATCGGGTGAAAAAGTTGAAGAGGTAATTGTGGAAACTCATGAAGCCGAATATTCGTATTTCGATGGTACAGCTTATGTTTTTATTGAACCAAGAACTTTTGAACAATATAGTGTGCCTGCAGATGTAATTGGGGACGATAAAGTTTATTTGAAAGAAGGACTTTTGTACCGAATTAAATTTTATGAAGAAAATCCGGTAGGTGTAACTTTGCCAAAAAGCATTACTTGCACTGTGGTTGAGGCTGAGAACTCGGTGAAGGGTGATACTGCTACCAATGCAATGAAAAATGCAATCGTGGACACCGGAGCTAAGATTTTAGTACCCTTGTTCGTGAAAGTTGGCGACGAAATCAGTATTAGTACTGAGACTGGCGAATATTTGTCGAGAAAATAATTTATTTACCGATAGTTGAGTCGATGGAAGGCGGAAGGAAATCTTCGTCCTGATTTAGTTGATTCTGGATAATTTGAAATTTGTTGACGTAGGGAGATGGAATGATGCCCTGAGCCGGGGTGGGAGAATTTTGAGTAGTTTCTTCTGAATTTGGAAGTGTAACTTTGCTGCTGGTTTGTTTTTTGGGGATTAGTTTGACGACTAGAGCTGCAAAAAGGAGTACTACTAAGATTCCACCGAGGACTACGAGAAGAACCATTCTTGGGTCTTTTAGATTGAGCGGAGACTTGGGTTTTTGATCTTCAACTTGGGAGACTGTTGGAGTTTGGGCTTCGAGAGGATTGTTTTGGGGAGTATCGATATTTTGATAGGATATATTTTCCATATTATTGTTGGTAATTGCGAATAACTATTGCTTTAAGATCGGAAAGCATGTCGGTTAGGTACTGAACAGCCTTGGTAATTTCTTTTTTGGAATTTGGGTAAAAATTACTGAAGCGTTGGGTGGATTGTTTGACTTGGGTAGCAGAATAGGCGCTTTTGAGAGCGGTGTCGGTGAGGTCGGTTTTGATAACTTGAGTCCCCTGCCAATCGGTTTGTTGGTTGTCGATTCTGGAATCACTTTTAATTTCGTCGCTAAGCGATTGGATTTGGGCTAGGATCAATTTTTTGTGATTTATTTGATGGAGAGCAAGAGAAGTATAAATTGTTTGTTGAATAGTGATGTATTTTTTGTCGAACTCGGTAGCAAAACTTTTGATGTCTTCGTCGTTGTTGATGGCGGAAATGACAGTATTTTTTTCATCGAACCAATTTTCAAGTTTCTGGAGTTCGATTTGGTATTTTGATGTGTCGGTAGGATTGGCAGTTTTGTAGCGATCAAGATCGATTCTAAGAGCAGTAAGATAGGCTTTGAGGGCGGAATTTCGGGCAATTAGGACCGATTTGGTGGCAGCATCCTTTTCCTGCTTGGTGGTGAGAGTACCATATTTGGTGTGAATTTCTTTTTTTTGAGTGTAATTTAG
>QKGR01000055.1 GCA_003250375.1 Candidatus Shapirobacteria bacterium
GAGATAGGCTTAGAATAGCGTCTGACTGATTTAAAATATAGACAATAATTTTTTGAAAGAGATTGGAAGGCAGATTCTCATAAACTGCATGAATACTAATAATATGTTTTTTTGAGAATAATTTTGAAATTAGATGACCAACGATGGCAGCATTGAGCCCATGACTGTGGATAGTGGAAAATTTTGAGAAATTAAAAAGGGACCAAATGAAAGTATGAAAAGCAAGAAGTGGTGTAAGATAGAGAAAATCTAGAAATGGATAGGACTCAAGAAAATGAAAAATGTTTTTTGGAAAGATGTAATGGCGATAGATTGTTGATTGGCCTAATATTTCTTTTGATATAGAATTATTGTTGGATGAGGTAGGTTGATAGGTGTGGACAAAGGAAGGAATTTGTTTTTGATTGAGAGCCTCTACGAGATCTGAAAGATGAGTTTCGACACCACCAATATTGGGGGAGAAAAAAGGCGACAGAATTAAAATGCCTTTGGGATTTATTGTTTCCATGAAGTTCTTTGGTAATTAACATTGAGGCCAAGTTTGTTTTTGAGATAAACGGATGAATAAATTAGGAAGGTAGAAAGACAGGCTAAGGGGTGAAAAAACCAGGCAGGGTCGGGATGACGAAGATAGCCTTTGACCGAATCGATTAGTGGGAAAATTAGAGAAAGACTATATAGTCCAAAAGTTAAATTGGTTTTGGAATAGGCAGTGGTGGACCAATTAAATTTTCGGATAGATTGGTAAGTTAGGACATCTGAAATTCTTCGTTTTTGTTTTCGGATAAATTTTGTGAAGGAAGACTCACAGTAGCTATGAATTATTCCGATTTTGACTTTGGCAAAATAGAGAGGTTCTTGAGATTGATTTAGGCTTGAGGAAATTATGTCGATGTCGGAAAAATAGTTGGAATTAAAATTATTTTTTATAAAATCAGTCCTAAAAATAGTACCGTTGGCACCAATGGTGGGTAAGGGAGAGTTTGGATTGAAAGTAATTTTGATATGGGTTGGAAAATCTTTTGTCTCAAGATTTATTCCTGTCCATTTTTGTGAAAGTGTACTGTACCTGTCGTAGAGGCCTGTGAAGAAGGCGTAGGGATCGTTGGCACCAAGTAGAGCTGAATAGCGTTCGATGTAGCCTGAGTTGGTACGGTAAGTGAATTTGATTGGTTCGGAACCAATTAATTGAGAGTCGCTCATAAGAGGTAGAAGCATTTTCTTTAACCAATGGCGAGTGGGCAGAATATTGTCGGAATCTACAAGAGCAACATAATCAGTTTGAAGCTGTTTGACACCAATTGCCTTGGCGGCTTCGGCAGTTTTTTGGGGATTGGGAATAATTTTGCAGGAAAATTTATGGGCGAGCTTGAGAGTGGAATCGGTAGAACCGCCATCGATGATAAAGATTTTGATCTTATCTTTAGGGTAATCTTGTTTTTTGATTGAATTAAGACAGGATTTTAGAACTAATGCAGAATTGAGAGTGGGGATAATAAAGGTAATTGTAGGAAGCATGCCTTCCCTATTTTACAACAGAAGGGCTCTTGAGAAGTGAAAAGTCATTTAATTTTTTGATGAATTTGATGGCATAGCGGAAATAGTGTCTAATATCTTGAAAGGAGCGGATGGAAAGTATGCGAGAAATAAGAAATTTTGGAGTGAGAACTCCTTTGAAAACACCTTGAATAATTTCTTGTTGTTCCTGATATGAAAGTGGCGATTTCATGATGGGAGTGCGCATGTCGTAGTCATTCCAATCTTGGGTGAGAAGCCAGCCTTCTTTTTTGCATTGATCGAAAAGGGCTGATCCGGGGTAGGGAATGATTCTGGTGGCTTGAAGAGAATCGGCAAGGCCATCGATAAAAAATTGTTTAGCTTGATTTAGAGTAGTAAGAGCATCTTGTTTGGATTCCCAAGGATAACCAATCATAATGGTGAGATGGGGTTCGAGACCAGCTTTTTTGGCCATGACTAGGGTAGATTTGGCATCGTCGGGCTTGGTATTCTTTTGAATTTTGTCCAAAGTGGCTTGATTTGATGATTCCATGCCATAGAGAATAAATCTAAATCCAGCTTTCTTGAGAAGATGGTATTGATCTTGATTGAGTGCTCCAAAACGCATGTTGCAACCAAGAGTAACTTTTTTGTTGAGTCCGGAATCGATCATGAGCTGGCAAAATTCTTTAAGCCAGGGGCCAATAGGGAGAGTGCCGGCATCGTCGAAAATTTCTTTGACATGATAGTTGTTGACCAAATTTTCGATTTCTTTGATGATGAATTTGGGTGAGTGTGATCGGAAAGTGCCGTGAGGATAGAGAGTGACCCAAGAACAGAAAGTGCATTTACCCCACCAACAATCGCGTCCGGACATAATGTAAGCACCGGGAGTGTATTTGTAATTGGTGTTGTCTTTTGAATACAGTTGCCATTGGGTGAGATCGCGGTCGATGATGGGGAGATCGTCGAGATTGTGGTGTTTGAGAGCAAAAGGGCCTGAGTTTGTTAGATCATCGGATTTCAGTTTATCCGATGTTGGACGGGTTTTTTTGCGAAACCAGAAACCCGGTTGGAGTTTTTCTTTTTTGGTGAGGTGATTGGCCAAATTGAGCATCATGAAGTCGTAATCGCCACCGGTAATGACATAATCGACTTGAGAATTTTGTAATGATTCTTGAGGAAGGGCGGTAACATGATCCCCCATTAGACAAATTTTTAATTTTGAATTTTCATTTTTTAATTGATTTATTATTTGCCAATGTTTTTTGACAACTGGAGTTTTGGTTTCGATGAAAATTAGATCGGGTTTGCTGTCGATGATGTTTTGATACCAGTCCTGATAGTTCTGGTGTTTGGCGATGGCGTCGTCCCAGATGACATCATAGTTGTTTTTGGCTAAGAGAGTGGCGCCGTAGGCTGGGATGACAGGAAAAATGACATTGCCGGTGTTGGTCCATTGGAACTGACGATTTTGAGATAAAAAGGCTGATCCTTTGGTACTTTCGAGGGGTGGGTAAGATATAAATATTTTAAATTTTTTAGTCATAAACTAATACTACATTAGTAGGAGTTACAACTCAACCACCAATATAGTTGTGTGAATCAGTATGTTTGGAATGAGGTGTGAGATTGAGCTTGGGTTTTAGAAAACCAATAATAAAAAGAAAGCCATAATATAAGTGAGTAGCAGGTACTGTGATGATGAACATTAATATTTGTAATATAGAGCTTTGTTTGAAAAAAAGAAAATAAAGTGAATTTAGAAGAAGAAGGAAGATGTAAAGATATTCGGGAATTAAAAAATATGGGAGATAGTGTGGTTTGAGTATTAAAAAGAATATTAAT
>QKGR01000004.1 GCA_003250375.1 Candidatus Shapirobacteria bacterium
GGCAACCAGCCGTAGGCGCAGTCTATATAAAATCTTTCGATTTTTATAGATGGCTAGCGCACAATTCTTGATTCAAATGTCCTATATCGGGGATTGGCGCAATTGGCTAGCGCGCACGTATGGGGTGCGTGAGGTTGCTGGTTCGAATCCAGTATCCCCGACAAAGTACTTCAAAAGCCACATAGTATTACTTGCCCGAGATAACCCATCTTCGGTCTTTCTTCGGATTTCCTTCTTGACATCGAATCTCAGTTAGAGCCAAATAACTTATCGAGAAATATTGTTATTTTTTATTTGACCTTCGGTAACTCTAGCTTCAACTTAGTCGAATATTCGCTTCTTTCTTTTGGTTCCGACAATATACTTTTTTTAGTTAAATTTATATTAAAGGAATCACCAACGTATCTTGGAAATATATGAAGATGAAAATGAAGCGCATGTTGGTTTCCTGCCGGTTCATTATTCTGGCGAGTAGTAATTCCATCACACTTGTAAGCCAATTTCATCGTTTTTGCCATTCTTTGAGAAACTTCAAAAATCCTATACCCAACATTTATTGGTAAATCATATAAATTCTCATAATGTTCATTTGGAACAACAATAATATGCCCCTTAGCTGTATCTATCCAGAATGAATTGATATATACACTTACTAAATCATCCTTATAAATCAAGTCGTCCTGTTTAAGTAAAGTGTCTTCGTTTTCTATTCCCGCGTTACCTAAACATATTGGGCATTTATAATCTGCAGTTGTATGATTGTACATAATTGGAGTTTAACACTAAAATATAATATTGTTATAATCACATCATGCTGATTTATCTATTACGACACGGTCAAACAACTGGCGATCTCGAAGATAGATTTGGTGGCGATTACGACGATCATTTATCTGATGAAGGAAAACAGCAAGCTCAAAATCTTTCGGATAAGCTAATTAACTCAGGTATACAGGTATTATTTTGTAGTCCTCGTATAAGAGCTCAAGAAACAGCAACATATATCAATTCGAAATTAAATGTCCCCATAGAAACAATCGGTGACTTCAGAGAAAGAAATCACTACGGCATCTTAACTGGTATGGTAAAGTCCGAAGCCAAGGAGAAATATCCTGAATTAGTAGCATTGCTGAACGATACCAAAAATACTATTGATGGAGGAGAAGATTATGAGGTGTTTAAAAAAAGAGTCGACGTTGCTTGGTCGAACATTTTAAATCAAAACTACGACACGATTGCGATTATTACTCATGGCGGTCCAATTAGGCATATATTTAGAGATATTCTCAAACAGGGTGAAATCAAAATAGATGACTGTGCCTACTCTATCATAGAGGTTAAAAAAGGTTCTAATCCTACTGTAATAAGTCTAAATGGAATTTTCATTCAATAGTCCATCTTCGGTCTTTCTTCGGATTTCCTTCTTGACATCGATTCTCAATCATCTATATTAATATTTAGCACTAAATTTTAATAAGTAATATTTATAACAAATATGGCTAAGCGACAAAAAAGCAACGAGACTCCAGTTAAAGCAGTTAAAAGCGACAATATTCAGAATAAAAAACTTGAAGCCGTCAGATTAGCCATGGAACAAATCACCAAAGCCTATGGTGAAGGTTCCATTATGAAAATGGGCGACAATCAAGCCGACATGAAAATCAACGTTATTCCTACCGGCTGTCTTCCTTTGGACATCGCTCTCGGTGTTGGTGGTCTACCTCGTGGTCGTGTCACCGAAATTTTTGGTCCAGAAGCCTCCGGAAAAACGACTATCTGTCTCCATCTCATTAAAGAAGCCCAAAGAATGGGTGGCACTTGTGCCTTCATCGATGCCGAACATGCTCTCGAGCCTTCTCGTGCCAACACTATTGGTGTCAATCTCAACGATCTTCTTCTTTCTCAGCCCGACAATGGTGAGCAAGCCCTGGAAATCGTCGAGACCTTAGTCCGTTCCAATGCTGTCGATGTTATCGTAGTTGATTCTGTTGCCGCCTTGGTTCCCAAAGCCGAAATCGAAGGTGAAATGGGTGATGCCATGGTTGGTGTCCAAGCCCGACTTATGTCCCAAGCTCTCAGAAAGCTCACTGGCGCCATCAACAAATCCAATGCTATCGTCATCTTCACCAACCAGCTCCGTCAAAAAATCGGTGTCATGTTTGGCAATCCAGAAACTACCCCGGGTGGCTTGGCTCTCAAATTCTACGCCTCTGTTCGTATTGATGTCCGCAAAATCGCCAACATCAAAACCTCTTCTGGAGAATCTGTCGGTTCCCAGCACCGCGCCCGAATCATCAAGAACAAAGTCGCCCCTCCATTTAAGGAAGCCGAGTTCGACATTATGAACACCGAAGGAATTTCAGTCTATGGTTCTCTAGTCGACATGGCCGTTCAATATGGTCTCATTACCAAATCCGGTGCTTTCTTCAAAATTGGCGATCAAAATGTCCAAGGCCGAGAAAATTCCAAAGAATATCTCAAGCAGCATCCCGAAATTGCCGAAGATTTAAAAGCCAAAGTCTGGGAAGCGGTCAATTCTGCCAACAATCCCGCGGACACTTCTAAATCAGCTTCATCTTCGGACGAGGAATAATGAAATTAGTCCAAATCAAAGCCACTAGAAGCTCGGACAGAGTCAATTTGATCATCGACAATTATTGTCTGCCTTTTCCAGTTGAGTCTTTGTTTAAGTTTTCGCTTAGCAAAAACCAAGACATCGACTCAACTCTATTCGATTCACTTTTGCGCGAATCACTCTCATTCCGACTCTACAACTATTCACTCTCCCAAATTGCCCTTACCCCCAAAACTGAACTAATTCTCAAAAACAAACTCAGACTCAAACTTCGCCAACTTTTGTTTAAATTAGGCACAAAGCTCGATCCTGAGATCTCTTCTCAACTAATCAGCGACACTCTCTCCAAAATAAGTTCAATGAATTTACTCAAGCCCAGCGACTACATCAATTTCATCATCAATCGCCACAAGAACAACAAATCGCTCACCCAAATTTCCTATCTTCTTCGCCAAGCCGGCATCGATCCTCGAAGTGTCGATTTTAGCCAGTATGGCTTTGTCGACGAAGCCCAAACCATCCAAAAATTAATTCAGAAAAAAGTCATAAATGTTTCTGATTTAGCCGATTTTAATACCAAAAACAAAATAATCGCTTATTTCATGCGAAAAGGATTTTCCTTATCATCGGTAAAAAACGTGATTGACGACATCCTCAATAAATAGTAAAATACCTCAACTTCCAATTTCATTTGGGAAGTCCTGATAACCATCAGATTTAAGACAATTAACACTTGAT
>QKGR01000005.1 GCA_003250375.1 Candidatus Shapirobacteria bacterium
TCTCCCATAACTGCATTATACATCTCTATTTCAAAATATTGCAAAACATTAAAAACCCATAAATTAAGCTACAAATCAAAATTGCAAAAAAACAGACAGCATAGGATAATACCTTGTGTCAAAAATCCTCATCATCTCCGGACCTACTGCCACTGGCAAAACTTCCTTGGCCATTAAATTAGCCAAAAAATATAATGGTCAAATTATTTCTGCCGACTCTCGTCAAATTTACCGTGGCCTCGACATTGGTACCGGCAAGGACCATCCCAAGAATCAAACTATTCATCTAATCGACATCATCAATCCCAATCAGGCGTTCTCATCTGCCGAATATCGGCAACTCGCCCTCGAACAAATCAATCAAATCCATTCTCAAGGCAAATTGCCCATAATTGTCGGTGGCACAGGCCTATACATCGATTCGTTAATCAACCCTCGTCATACTTTCAGCATCAAACCAAATTTCATCCTTCGATTTATTCTCAATCATCTTTCCACTCCAACACTTCAGTCAATTCTAAAATTTCTAGATTCCAAAACTTACAATTCTCTCAATCATTCCGATTCCCTCAATCCCCATCGTCTCATCCGCAAAATCGAAATCTCCCTTTCTTTGAAAAACCTGAAATCTGAAAAAACTAAACTCGATAATTATCTTCACATCTCCCTCACTGCTCCCAACGACTATCTTTTCCCTCGCATCGACCAGCGCATCGACCAACGACTTCAGGCTGGTCTTCTGTCCGAAATTAAATCTTTACTCACTCAATACAACTGGTCCCACCCAGGCCTCAACACTCTCGCCTACAAAGAATTCAAACCATATTTTGATAAAGTCTCCTTTGTCAAAGGGAGAAGCGACGAAGCCGAGAGGGATTTTGTTCTAAAATCCTGTATCCAACGCTGGCGCTTTGATGAACATGCCTATGCTCGTCGTCAAAAAACTTGGTTCAAAAAAATCCCCGGCATCAATTTCATCGACATCAGTAAATCTGATTTCAACCAGCAAATCGACAAGCTCGTCGCCAATTTTCTGTCTTCCTAATCAACTGACAAACTGACTATCTGAATAACTTATTTGTTACAATAAATCATGTCAACTACTTCTCCTCAAAAAATCGAAATTTCCCACAAGACAATCATATTTACTGTAATTTTTCTAATTTCCCTGGCTGTCCTTTGGCAAATCAAAAGTATTATCGTCCTCATCTTTCTCTCTTTTGTCCTTATGCAGGCACTCAATCCTACAGTTTCCAAATTGGAAACTTTTAAATTTCCCCGAGCCCTGTCCATTCTTTTGCTCTACATTGTCATCATTACTGTTATTTCTTTTGCTGTCGCCGGTGTTGTTCCTGTTTTTATTGAGCAAACAGCTGGCCTAGTTTCCACTCTTCCCGATTTCCTCAACAACACCACTCTCTTCGGTGCTTCCGCCATCGACATTTCTTCTCAGCTCAAAATCCTCGAGAATCTTCCCCAAGGCATCGCCAAATTAACTCTCGATATTTTCTCCAATGTCTTTTCTGCCTTTGTTGTTTTTGTCATTGCTTTCTATTTGCTCATGGAACGCAACAAATTCGATCAATACAGCTTCGATCTTTTTGGTCCTAGTGGTAAAGACAAATTTATCGACATCATCGAACAACTCGAAAAAAGATTGGGTCATTGGGTCTCCGCCGAAATGCTTCTCATGACCGTCATCGGCCTTTTAGCTTACGCTGGCTATTCCATTCTCGGACTCAGCTATGCCGTTCCTTTGGCTATTATCGCCGGACTTATGGAAATCGTCCCCAACATTGGACCTACTGTTTCCACTGCTCTGGCTGCTCTGGTTGGTCTCACCGTGTCGCCTCTCACTAGTCTTATGGTTGTCATCTGGGGCATCGCCATTCAACAGCTCGAGAACAACTACATCGTCCCCAAAATTATGAAGGCTACTATCGGCCTCAATCCTTTAATTACAATTATCCTTATCGCTGTCGGAGCCAAGCTAGGCGGCGTTCTGGGAGCAGTTCTGGCTATTCCTATCTACCTCACTGTCGAAACTGTCTACAAGGTCATGCTATCGACCAAAAAAAACTCAAAGTAAACAATAAGCCGATTTCTGTTTAGAGGACATCTATCTATTCTCTCCACCTGGAACTTTCAAAAGCTAGATACAATCGTTCCATCTTGAGATTTCCACAGGAAGGTTGCTCGTTTCACCTCAGCTCGACTCCGTAAAGGAGGCGGCCTACTCGTCTCTTTAGCATTGCCCTAACCTTGCGGCTAGCCTTACCTCTTGGGGTTCCTTGCTTTTTGTGGATCGGACTTTCCTAACGCCAAAGGCGCTTAGTCCTCTTGTTTACTTTGAGTAACTTATTCTACCAAAAAAACCCTCCCTGACTCTCATCAAGAAGGGCTTTTAATTATTTGCAAATTAAGCTTCTTTTGCGGAAAGAATTTTGAACATGCCAGTTCCACAGTCAGGACAAGTAGCCTGAGCAGCGGGACGACCGTTTTTCAAAGGTTTCTTTGTGGTTTTTTCTGCAGGAACCGATTTCTTGGCTCTGCATTTTACACAGTAAAAACTGATGTCTGCCATTTTTTAGTTCACCTCCTTTAATTTTTAATTTGTTAGGTTATTTACTTAACCCAAAACCAATATACAACCATTATTGCTGCAATTGCAAGTAGGCTCAAGGCCAAACTCTTAATTAGATCTAGTTTTACATATTTATACCTATCATTTTTTGAATCTTCCATAAGCCATTTTATCAACCCAATCAACTTGCTACAATAAATTGCATGTACTTATTAATTTTGCTCTCAACTCTAAATTTCCTGGGACTGCTCTATCTCACTTTCATTATCTATCGAAAAATTGTCTCTCAGGACAAAAAACCAGTTTCTTCAAATGCCTCTATTAGCGACGATCAAATTAATCTGATCAATAATTCTATTCAAAAAGTTGCTATCATTAGGTTCAACCCCTTCGATGACTTAGGTGGAGATCAAAGTTTCTCTCTGGCTATGCTCAATTCAGACAACGATGGTATCGTCCTCACTTCGCTCCACAATCGCGACAATACCCGTGTCTACGCCAAGCCTGTCAAATCTGCCAAAGGCGACAATATCACTTTGTCACAAGAAGAAAAAAACGCTATATTAAAAGCTATTAAACATTAATCATTTCAATGAAGAAAATCTTAAGCTTCGCACCATATTTCCTTGTCTTTATTTTACTAACCAGTCTTTCATATTGGGCTTTTGCTACCTATCTTCCCGCATCTGCCA
>QKGR01000001.1 GCA_003250375.1 Candidatus Shapirobacteria bacterium
AATTTATCCCCTTGACAAGTATTATAAGTCTATCCTATATTTAATTAATAAAAGTTAATTAAATAAAATATGTCAATAGAATCAAAGATAGAGAATCACACATTTACTCGTCAAGACACCAGTCGATATTCTCTTAAAGATTTACAAGAAATAGTTCCTCGTATCGAAAACGAAGTTCAAATCGAGCTTCCTAGTATTCGTGGTGAACGAATCGCCTAAACAAATTTCTTACTTCTGACATCTGAAAAGCTGATAGGCCGACAAACTCTTTTACGGCTTTTTCCACCCTGCCCACTTACAATTTGGGTAATTAGCACAGCCATAGAACTTTCTTCCGGTCCTGGTCTTTTTAATTACTCCCTCGCCTCCGCACTCAGGACACTTAAATCCCGCGCTTTCGTTGTACTTGGCCGTGTATTTGCAATCTGGAAATCTGCTGCAGGACACAAACTTTCCAAATCTACCCACTCGTATCACCAGCTCCCCTTCCTTACACTCCGGGCACTTCTCCCCTAATTTCTCAGCTTCCACCCGCACTCTTTCCCCCTCGGATTCTGCTTTCTTCACATCTGTGTCAAACTCATCCCAAAATTTCTTCATCATCAATTTCCAATTCTCCTTACCCATAGCCACCTCATCCAGCTCATTTTCCATTCCTGCCGTAAAAGGCAAGGACAATACTTTTCCAAAATTTTTCACCAAAAATTCGTTAGTCGCTTTTCCCAATGCCGTTGGCAAGAATCTTCCCTCATCTTTCTCCACATATTGCCTTGTCAGAATCGTCGAAATAATCGGTGCATATGTTGAAGGTCGACCAATCCCCTGCTTTTCCAACGACGACACCAGCGATGCATCGGAGTAGCGTGGTGGTGGATTAGTATTCAATTCCAACACATTTAATTTTTTTGCCACCAATTTTTCACCTTCGCCAACATCCGGCAAAATCTGATCTTCCACTTCCGCCCCGGTAATTTTCAAAAACCCGGCAAACATCAATCGCACCCCTTCGGCTGCAAACAAGCCTCTTCCGTTCACCAAGCTCATTTTTGTCTTCTTCAATTTTGCTTGGCCACCGCCCTTCGCCAAATCAAATCATATAATTTCTTTTCCCTGGCATCTTCAATTTTCTCCGAAGTTCTGGCCACTGTTGTTGGTCTAATTGCCTCATGTGCTTCTTGGGCATTTTTAGAAGTATTCTTAAAATGTCTTTCTTTGTCCGCCAAATATTCGCTGCCGTACACATTCTTAATATATTCTCTAAATTCAGCCACCGCCTTGGACGACAAGCTCACCGAATCAGTTCTGTGGTAAGTAATAAAACCTTTCTCATACAAATGCTGTGCCACACTCATAGTCTGCTTACCCGACCAGCCAAATCTTCTCGATGCCATTTGCTGCAACTTCGAAGTAGTAAAAGGTGGCAGTGGATGCCTGGCCACTTCAGTCCCTCTAATTTCTTGCACTACGTATTCGTTCTCCAAAGATTTTACAAATTCCTCCACGCTCTTCTTGGCCTCTTCTCCCGAAAAAATTGTCTGCGAATATGTGTAATCGCCGTCGAATAAATTTAATTTTTTGGAAATTTCAATACTTTTTCCATCAACTTTCTTCAATTGAGCCACAAATTCATCCTTTCCAATTTTGAACACTACTTCCACTCTATAAAATTTTTCGCTGCTAAAAGCCGAAATTTCTTTTTCTCTTTCCACAATCAGGCGCACAGCCACCGACTGCACTCTTCCTGCCGACAAACCTCTTCGGACTTTCTTCCACAGTACAGGCGACAAAGTGTAGCCCACCACCCTGTCCAGTACCCTTCTTCCCTGCTGAGCATCCACCAAATTCAAATCAATTTCTCTGGCATTCTTCAGTGCTTCTTCCACTGCTTCCTTGGTAATTTCATGAAATGTAATTCGCTGAATTTCCCCATCCTTAGCTTTCTTCTTTTTCTTATCTCGGTTTTCAATCAAATATTTCACATGCCAAGAAATCGCCTCACCTTCGCGATCAGGGTCTGTTGCTAGCAATATTCTTTCGGCTTCTCCTGCCGATTTAAGCAACTCACTCACCACTTTCTTTTTGTCCGAACTTATTTCGTACGTCACCTCAAAATTATTCTTCACATCCACCCCCATCTTACTTTTAGGCAAATCTCTCAAATGTCCTACTGTCGCCAATACCTTAAAATCATTTCCCAAATATTTTCCAATTGTTCTCGCCTTTGTCGGCGACTCCACGATAAGCAGATTCTTCATCCTTTTATAATAGCACCCATGTCAACCCTCTCGATTTAATGAATCACAAACCTAACCTCACGATCTTTTCCCCACCCTTCTTGCACCTCATTTACAAAACGATTTGCCATATACAATTGTTCAGTCTCACAAGCCTGAGTTGACCTAAGTCCTTCTACTGGATCCGCAATCGCCACAACTATCACACTTCCACCATTAGTTTTAAACCTGCGATTAATTTCATCTTTAATTACCTTATTTCTTGATGTTTCCAGATTCTCTGGAGGCAGAACTTCTCGCCAAATCTGATTCAATTTTTCTCCAATTCTCATAGTCGGAAATAATAACATATTTATCCCAAAATGTACATATCCATTACATATATCCACTCAACTTAACATCCCTTCAATATCCTCGTTATTTTCCACCAGCACCGCCCCGTTTTTCAAAAGCCAGCTACTAGTTTTACTATTCTCATCCACAATTCTCCCAGGCACAGCTCCCACCTCTTTTCCCATTTCCACTGCTACTTTTGCCGTATTCTTACAACCACTCCTTTCTCCTCCCTCCACTACCACCACTCCTTTCGAAATTAATGCCAAAATTCTATTTCTGGCCAAAAAATCATTCCTACTGACTGGCTTTACTCCAAAACTTTTTTCCGACAGCACCAATCCCCCGCTTTTCAAAATCTTCTCGTACAACCATGCATTCCCCCGAGGCGTTGCCAAGTCTGGCCCCGACGCCAACACCGCAATTGTCTTCCCGCCACTTTCAATACAAGCACTATGAACCTCTGCGTCCACCCCAAAAGCCATCCCCGAAGCCAGCACCATCCCCTTTTTCACCATCTTTGGCACCAAGCTTTCCACCACTTCTTTCCCATACTCACTCATCTGCCTACTTCCCACCATCGCCACAATTTTATTGCTATTCAATAATTCCTTATCACCCACATAATATAGCCTAATTGAACTATTTCCTACTTCACCATCAATAATCTCTACTGTTCCCTTCTGATACATTTTCCAAATTACCCAATATTAATTAAATAATACACTGTGTTATCCATAATACTGAACTGTGATATTATTTACTTAATGAGTAATATAACCATAAAAGAAATAGATATGCTCGGTGGATGCCCCGGTCCAGATAAAGATTTAGTCAGCGTAAACTTAGAAACATCTAAAGGCACATTAGGCGATAAGCGTTCCAGAGCTGAAATTGTAATACGCATTCCCAAATGTAGCGACAGATCTGGGACTAATTGTAGATTAAGCAATCTTGATCTTACTTGTCCTTTTGTTGACGAAGCTTAGTACTAAAAAGATCCAATCAATAGGTCAATCATACGCTTTTTATTCATACACCACCTTATGATTCTCATCATATCTTGGCACTTTAGTCTCCGGCTCCGAAAACCAATCTCTCAAAATATCACCCACAATCGGCGCTGCCACATCCGATCCCTCTCCACCCCTTTCCACCATCACCGTAATTGAAATCTCCGGATTCTCCACTGGTGCATAAGCTGTTAGCCAAGCATGAGTCTCCTGACTACCATCGCCTACTTCAGCCGTTCCAGTCTTACAGGCGATATTAGTCTTAAAACCAAATAAAGGCCAAGCTGTTCCACCCTCGCTACAAGCTGCTTCCATCCCCGATCGAATCAAACTCAAAGTATTGCTATTCAAACCCACTGTTTCGCACTCAGCTTTACTATCCTTAATTAAGCTCAACTTGCACTTCTTTCCTCCCGAAGCAATCACATTTGTCGACATATTCACCTGCAACGGTGTTACCCCCAAATCTCCCTGCCCAATCGAATAGTGATAAGTATTTCCCAAAAACCAACTCTCTCCTCTGGCTTCTTTTTTCCATGCTTCGTCTGGTACCACCCCTTCCACTTCCCCGGGAATTTCCACTCCAGTTTTAGCGCCATATCCAAATTTGTAAGCCCAATCGTGAATATTATCCGGACCCATTCTTTCCCCTAATTTATAAAAGAAAATATCGTTCGATCTTTTTAGCGCTTTCACAATGTCCACCATTCCATCTGTCCCACCTCTTTTAGTCCACAACCAATTCGAATAACTATAATCCCCTACTTTAATAATTCCCGTATCCTCAATCAAAGTCTGTCCATCAATTACCCCCGTTTCCAATCCTCCCGCTGCCACTGTCAGCTTAAACACCGACCCCGGATGATATCTCCCCGATGCCGCCCTATTCAATAAAGGCAAATTCTCACTATCATTTAACACACTCTTAATAGCAATATCATCCCGATTAAAAGAAAAATCATTCGGATCATATGCCGGCGACGACACCATACTAATAATTTTTCCTGTTTTTGGCTCACTTATCACCACTGCCGCTTTTCTCCCATCCAGTAATTTATAAATTTTATCCTGCCAATACGCGTCCACTGACAATTGAATTGTTTTCCCCTCAATCGGCTCCTGCCTCCCCAACTCTCGAATATATTTTCCCTTAGCATCCACCTCTACCAATCTTTTTCCATCCACTCCCCGAAGTTTACAATCAAAAAATTCTTCCACGCCTCCCCTACCCACCATACTCTCAGGTCCCAGTTCTACCCCACACTTTTTATTGGCCACATCAGTCTCGTTAGCTCTGCCAATATATCCGGACACGAAGGACATCGATTGCCCATAATCATATTTTCTTTTCAAATCATAAGCCAAATTCTTTCCCTCAAATTTATAGCCATCAAACTCCCCTTCTCCCTCATACACCTTACTTTCCCCATCAATTCGAAAATATCGATAAATACTTTCAGCCACCGTCCTCCCCTTTCTATCCACCACCGATCCTCTTGCTGCCGGAATATCCATTTCATAAATTTTATTGTCCCTGGCCAATCCCTGATATAAATTTTTCTTAATCACCGCCAAACTAAAAGATTTCGACGCCAACATCAGCAAACTCAACACCAGCACCAGCTTTACCGCCCAAAACACCCAATCTTTATTTTCAACTTCATTCATCATAACAAAGCCACCTTCTTCACCTCCCTCATTACCTCCTCGTCCTCAACTAGTTTACTCAATCCATTAATAATACATTTTTCCGGATCTACCGCCATTCTTGTGCTCACTTTAGTTCCCTCTTCAATTAGCTTATCCATTCCCTCAATTTTCGCTCCTCCGCCCACCAGCACAATTCCCTTTTTAATAATATCTTCCACCAATTCTGGAGGTGTTTCATCCAACGATTCTTTCACCAACTTCACAATCCTCGAACCCACCAGCACCAAAGATTCTCTCACTTCCGATTGATTAATTCGAATACTTTTGGGTAGGCCGCTTTCCAAATCTCTTCCCCGGATTACCAAACTTTTTTTATCCTCATCTCCCCACACACTTCCCATTTCAATTTTCACTCTCTCCGCCGTACTCATTCCAATCAATAAGCCGTATTTCATCTTCACATAATTCACAATTGCCTCATCAAAATCTTCCGATGAAATTTTACTGCCCCGCACCACCACAATCCCTCCCAAAGAAATCACCGCCACCTCTGTCTTTCCTCCTCCAATATCCACCACCATTAGTCCACTATTATTTTTCATCGGCAAACCTGTGCCCAGCGCTGCCAGCACCATGTCTTCCACCAGTACCACTTCTCTTACTCCAATCGACTTAAACACCGACTTTATCGCTCTTTTTTGCACATCGGACACACTACAAGGTACCGACACCACCACTCTTGGCTTCAAAAACTTTGGATTCTTCGAAGGAATATCGTATATAAATTTCAAAAAACTCGACACCATCCTTTCTGCCAACTCCAAATCATTCACAATTCCACCCACAATCGGCGACACCACTTCCATTCTGGCCGGCTCCTTATTTTTCATTTCCTTAGCCTTTAGTCCGTAGGCAATAATCGTCAAACCCTTTGCCTGCGGGCTATTTAGTCCCATCCATCTTTTTCGTTTAATCCTGGCCACCATCGAGGGCTCGTCCACCACCACTCCTTTTCCCAAAAGATACATTCGAATATTGCTACTCCCCATGTCCACCCCCAAATCCAACCCAAAATTATCCATTAATTTATCCACTTTATTTTTAGCTGCCGCAAATATCCTCACTTCAAAATTATACAAGAATTTTCTTGTATACTAATTAATCTTTATGATGTCAAAGTCGTCCCGCGCGGTAAAATTACTTTTTCTCATCCTTTTTTCCCTTGTCCCACTAATTTTTACCCGCATCAATTCAGAGCTTTTCGAAATTCCCAAAATCTACACTATCTACTCCATTTCCACTTTAATTCTCCTAATTCATCTTTTGAATTTCTTCAATGGCTCTGTCCCACTCTACAAAAAATCACTCCTCAACCTCATCTTATTAATTTTTGTCTCCTCTCAAATTATTTCTACCTTTTTCTCGGTCGACCTCCATACTTCAATTTTTGGTTATTATTCCCGCCTCAACGGCGGCCTACTCTCAACTTTAGTCTACATCACCCTCTTTTTTATTCTTCCCGTTTACCTCGATTCCGATTTTTTTCAAAAGCTCATCAAAGTCTCCATTTTTTCCGCCATTTTAGTCGCAAGCTACGGCTTTCTCCAGCACTTTGGCATCGACAAACACCTCTGGGTTCAAGATGTCCAGTCTCGAGTTTTTTCCTCTCTTGGTCAGCCCAATTGGCTAGCTGCCTATCTTTGTATTGTTCTCCCCTTCTCCTTTTCTCTATCTCTTTCCAATTTTCCCAAACAACTCCCCAAGTCCATTTTCTACACCACAGTTAGCCTTCTATTTTTCACCACCCTCCTTTTTACCAAATCAAAATCCGGCATCATTGCCGCCATTATTTCGCTGGGAATTTTCTTTTTTATCTATTTTCTCAATCAATTAAAATCAAAAAGCAACCTGATTTTTCTTTTTTCTTATCTCATTGTCCTAGCCGCTCTCTCCCTCAGCTTCAACAACCCCATTAAAGATTTCCTTATCCCCACTCCTTCCCCTCAGCAAATTTCAACTTCAGACAACGACACCCCTTTGCTAATCACTCCATCCCAAGACATCCGCAAAATTGTTTGGCAAGGAGCCATTCAACTTTGGCGCCGTTTTCCCCTTGTTGGCACCGGCCCCGAAACTTTCGCCTATACCTATTATTGGACTCGCCCCGCCTCGCACAATCTCACCTCCGAATGGGATTTTCTCTACAACAAAGCCCACAATGAATATCTCAATTACCTCGCCACTACCGGTAGTTTTGGCTTAGTTACTTATTCTGTTTTTATCCTCGCCGTCTTAATTTATTTATTCAATTCTCTCCGCCACAATCCCCAAAACTACAACTACGCCGCCCTCCTCTCCGCCTTCATTTCCATTCTTATTACCAATTATGCCGGCTTTTCCATCTCCATTATTTCACTTTATTTCTTTCTTATCCCCGCATTCATTCCTACTCCCCAAGAGACTCCACCAAAACAACTAAAATCCTGGATCAAATGGCCCCTCATAATCATAAGCTTCGTTTTTCTAAGCAAGCTCCAATACTATTTCCTCACTTCCTACCTTGCCGACATCACCTACACCAAAGCCGAAAATCAAAACAATCTAAACCAGCTTAGTTTGGCCAAATCCAACATCAATCTTAGTCTTGGCTATCTTCCCAGCGAACCTCTCTATCACAGTCTTAAAGCCCAAATCCTAGCCAAAGAAGCTATAGTGCTTCATGGCAACGATCAGCAAGCCGATTTGTCTCAACTAATAAACCAAATCGACTACCATTCCCAAAAATCTATCCAGATCTCCCCCACCAATATCAATCTTCTCAAACAACGTGCCGAAACCTATTATTATCTTTCCACCATCGACATCAAATATCTTCCCTACTCCATCGCTTCCCTCATCCAAGCCTCAAAATTCGCCCCCACCGACGCCAAAACCCAATATTTACTCGGCAAATTTTGGCAATCTGCCGGCAACGACCAGGAAGCGCTATCCGCCTATCTTGAAGCCATCAAACTCAAACCAAATTACGACTATGCTTATTTTGCTGCCGCCCAAATATATCTAAGCCAAAAAGACTATCCCCAAGCCAAAGATTTTCTCCAAAAAACTCTTCAAATAGCTCCTGCCAATTCCGACGCCAAACAACTACTTGAGCAAATTCCCTAAGCTGCCACCAAGGCTGCTTCTTTTTCCAACACTTTGTCCACACTCCAATCCACCATTTTCTTTCCCATAAATTTGTACAATTTACCTCTATCGTTTTTAATATGGTCCACGAACAATACTCCATCCAAATGATCCGCTTCGTGTTGGAACACTACTGCCTCAAATCCTTCCATTATTTTTTCTTTGTGTACCAATTTTCCCTCAACTAATTCATCCCATTCCACCCCAATTTTCAAAAATCTCTTCACCGTCCCAAAAAAATCAGGAAAGGACAAGCATCCTTCCAAGAAATCTTCGTTTTTACCATCATCGGTCACTATTTTTATATAAGTTTTTTCCTGATTAAAAGTCTGGATAATTCTTGGATTAATAAACACATTCACCGCTTTTCGGTTCTTTTCATCCAACAAACCAAAAAATCTCCTTTTAATTCCAATTTGCGGGGCCGCCAAGCCAGCTCCTGCGCCGCCATCCAGCAAAGTCTTCTTCAAATCATCAATTTCCCTTATCAATTTTTCATCCACCTCAATTACCCTGTCGCACTCTACTCTCAGGACTGGATCGGGGTAATTTACAATTTTACTCATAGGCCAATTATATCATTTCATCAATTATTTAAACTCTCCGACATTCTACCATCAGCCACAAAATAATCACCAAATATAGGTCAAAATGATTTATAATCACATTATGATCAACATCGTCTTTTTTGGCTCTTCTCAGCACTCAGTCAGTATTCTCCAACAGCTTCTTAGCCACTCCGATTTCAATCTTCAACTTGTGATTACCAAAGAGGACAAACCAGTTGGTCGCGATCAGACAATTACCCCCAATCCCGTAGCTCAATTTTCCCGCAATCACCAGCTTAAACTTCTACAGATATCCGAGTTTACTCCAGATGTCATATCTACACTCAAGAATCTAAAATCCAGTCTCTATGTTTGTGTAGCTTTCGGACCTCCATTCTTTAGCCAAGAAGTCATCGACATTCCCACCCATGGCATCCTCAACATCCACCCCTCCCCACTCCCCAAATATCGCGGTGCTACCCCCGGGCCTTGGCAAATTATCAATGGCGAAGCCAAGTCTTCCGTCTCCTTTTTCCTCATCGACGCTCTCCCCGACCATGGTCCCATTATTTCCCAAATTCCCTTCGACATTTCTCCTACCGAAACATCTGTTTCTTTTTACCAAAAAGCCTTCGATTTTGCCTCTCAAAAGCTCCATTCCATTATTACCGACTATATCTCCGGCATCTTAGTCCCCATTCCTCAGGACCACACCCAAAAATCTTATTTTCCCAAATTCGACAAAAATACTGCCCAAATCAACTGGACTTGGGATACAGCCAAAGTCGATCGTTTTATTCGTGCCATGCTTCCCTGGCCCATTGCCTGGACCTATGTTTCCGACCAAAAAAATGCTCAGCTCAAAATGAAAATATTCTCCTCTCATCTTCAGAACAATCAACTAGTCCCCGACGAGGTCCAAATCGAAGGCAAAACTCGCACTCTCTGGTCCCAAATCCAAAACTACTACCAAATCAACAAAACTAATTAAATCTAGCCTTCTTCATTGCATTAATTGTCGTTTTGACTCGTCCAACTAAAGCGCTAGCAATACCATCCAAATGACTCAAACTTTCAGACACATCAACCTGTTTTCCTTTAAACCACTCAGGTTTTGTCGCCAGTGCTGGCACAACAGAATCCCCAGTGGATCTGTATGATGCAATTGTTATTTTGTTTATTCTTTCTTGCGTCCACTTATTCAAATTCTTACGAATATAATCGGCAGTATCACCAAAAGTCGGGTTTGTCTTAGTCAAATGATCCAAGTCCATTTTTGTCTCATCCGGATCAATCAAAGCAGACACGAAAATCAACCCAAACACTTTTTTTGCTCTTTCTTCGTCGCACATGTACGCTGTCATCAAAGCTCCTCCGGCACTAATTCCCATCAAAATAGGCAGACAACCTTCCTCAGTAGCCCGATTTATCGCCTTATCCAACTTTTCAATCATCTCTTCAAGAGGCACTTGCCTCTTCCATCCAGGATCGTAAAACTCTGACTTTAATCCCCTCGCCAAACCTGTAGCCAATGGACTTGGTACATCAGCCAAACCATTAATCATAATAACCCTAGTACTTGTTGGCTCTCGATCTCCATAAAACAGATCATTCTCAATCAAGTCTCTATATTTTTCTTCCATTGTATCCGAATTATACTACCTAAAAAGCGCCTATTTCTAGGCGCTCCATTTTTTTCTGATTAACCGATCAACTGAAAAACTGAATTACTTATTAATCAGTTTTCTTCAATCTTTTAATACATTTGGTACAGAAAGTACCCGAAATTCTATCCTCACCCATTTGCATAGTCACTTTCTGAATATTAGCTTTGTAGGTTCTAGGAGTTCTGTTTTGGGCATGGGATCGGTTTCTTCCCACTTTTGTACCTTTTTGACATAGACTACATGTTCTCATGGGGTATACTATAACAAATAATACCCATTTTTAAAATATGCTAAATCTTTTCTCCATAATTTCACTAATCATCGCCATCACCGTCCACGAATTTTCCCATGCCCTCGCCGCCGACCGCCTCGGCGACCCCACCCCTCGTTCTCAAGATCGACTTACTCTCAATCCACTAAAACACCTCGATCCCATCGGCACCATCATGCTTTTCATTGTCGGTTTTGGTTGGGGCAAACCCGTCCCTGTCGACTCCTACAATTTCTCCCATCCCAAGCGCGACGAAATCATCACCTCCCTAGCTGGTCCGCTCAGCAACATTCTTTTAGCAGGTCTTGCTTCCCTTTTTGTTCGACTCACCGGATCATACCTAAACTTTTTCTTAGTCTTCATTGGCATGAATCTTACCCTAGCTGTCTTCAATCTCATTCCCATCCCTCCTCTCGACGGTTCCAAAGTTCTTCTCAATTCTCTACCAATTGAACATTCAGCCGAAATCGAACATTTCTTCGATCGGTACGGCACTATTGTGCTCATCGCTGCACTGATTATTCCCATCGGATCTTCAAATTTAATTTCTATGCTCATCACTCCCCCGATTCAATTTTTCCTCCAACTTTTTCTAAGTTACTAGTACTTATTGTTGATTAATATCTTGACTTAAATACCGTTTGGATTCACTATTAATCATGCAGAATATCAACAAACCTCTTTTGGCTACCCTTGCCCTGGCCCTACTCTCACTTTCCGCTTTTCAAGCCTCCAAGATTTTCACTCCTTTCACTAGAGTTCTTGGCGACACCAGCCCTCCAGTTCCTACCATTTCCAAAACTCCCATCGACACCAATTCCATTCCCTGCTCTGTCATCACCAATCTCCAACGCCAATATTGCGCCTCCACCCTTAGCACTCCGGCCGTTCCTACCCCAACCTCATCCCTACGCATAACAGCGGCACCTACAAAATATAATTACCCCACTCCAACAAAATATTATGTAACGCCAACTAAAGCCATGCCCACCACATCTACCAATTGTTGTTTTGAAGTCGAAAACAACTATTGCTTAGGCACCGTCTTCCGCTACACCTGTAAAAATGGTGACACTAATGTATGTTATGGCAAAAAGACTTGTATTCTCAATGACGTCAAGAATACTCCTACTTATTCCATTCCAAAACCCCAAATTTACTAAACTTACCTTATGAAACAACAACAAGGTCTCGCTGGCATTCCACTCATACTTGGATTAGCTTTCATGGTCTTTGCCACTGCTGCTGCCATCCAACTCAACCAGCAGAATCAAAATCTTCAGAACAAAGCTGCCGTCGAATCCAAATGTCTAAGCTCCGGCCAGTCAGATTGTTTCACTACTCCTTGTTGTGATGGTCTTCAGTGCTCCAAAGGCATTTGTGTTGGAAAAGATATTGGTGGCCAACAAGTTCCTTGTGACACTTTCGTTGATTATTACAATCGCTATTGCCCCAATGGTGGCACCGATTCCACTCTCAAAGACGCCGTTCCTTGTTCTCAAATCAAACTCACCATTTCCAACTATTGTCGTACTACTTCTCCCACTTCAGTTCGTCAAATTACCCCAACCTCAGCACCAAAACTATCCCCTACGCAAACTCCAGCTCCTACTCTTTCAAAAGCCAATCTTCCTGTTTCCACTGTCAAACCAACTCTCATTCCTCGAACTCAAGCCACCGCCATTCCAACCAGAGTTGTTCCCACTACTGCTTCAAGTCGCTGCCAGGAAGGTAGTACTCGAACTATTGGTCGCTTCTACATCATCTGCCAAAACGGTCGCTGGTACATCAGACTCAGCCAATCAGCTACCAACTAAGCTTTATCTTCTTCGGCCGCCAATTCGTTCAAATTCTCAATCATCACTTTAATTTCATCATCAGCCATTCCATGCACTTTTGCCCCATCCCCAATCGATTCCATTCCTGAAGCAAAACAACCCACACAATGAAAACCATAATCCTCTGTCAACACCTGGGCCAAATCAGGATAAGTATTAATAATTTCGGCAATCAATGTCTTTTTTGTTATTTTCATTTATATTTCACTAATTATTATATTTTTTAATTCATCAGTCATTTTTTCTTCCAGCTTTCCCCAAATTCTTTGGGCATTGCACTGTTCATAAAGCTTACATTTCATATCTTTTTCTCCCAAACATTGCACCATATGTTTATCCTCACCCAAAATTGTCAGCA
>QKGR01000024.1 GCA_003250375.1 Candidatus Shapirobacteria bacterium
ATCCAAAAACATTCATCTTATCGAAAATAAGACCAATTCTGGATTTGGGGCAGCCAACAACCAAGGCCTAGAAATTGCCCAAGGCAACTATGTTTTATTTCTCAATTCAGACACCCTTATTCTTCATTCCGCTATTTCCCAATCTCTAAATTGGCTCTGTTCCCACCCTGAGGCTAATATTTGTACCGCCCAACTTCTCAATCAGGACAAAACTATTCAAGCCTCTGGTGGCTATTTCCCCAATCTTTTGAATTTATTCACTTGGTGCCTATCTCTGGACGATCTTCCTTTTGTCAACAGACTTATCAAACCCATCCACCCCCACACTCCCAATTTTTACACCAGCGATTGTTTTTACCTCTTCGATCATACCCAAGATTGGGTCACTGGTGCCTTCATGCTCGTCCGAAAATCAATTTTAGACCAAGCCGGCCATTTCGATCCCAATTATTTTATGTATGGTGAAGAAGTAGAATTATCATATCGAATCAAAAAGGCCGATCCTCAAGGTCAAACATGGTACCTGGTTGGTCCACAGATTATTCATCTTGGCGGTGCCTCTTCCCCCAGCAAATCCGACCCCTTATTCATGGAATACCAGGGTATTCTTGCCTTCTTTTCCAAACACAAATCAAACTTTCAATTTCAAATTGCCAAATTTTTAATCAAAATCAACCAATTCATTCGCATCATTCAATTTTATATTCTCGGCAAGCCCCAAATTGCTAAACTATATTTGCAACATGCTAAAAAATACTAAGATCCTCCGATCGATTCTCGCCACTCTCATCCTATTTATTCCTCTCTATCCTAAATTTCCCCTATCTACTGTCAACAATACCTATGTGGCCATCAGACTCGACGACATAGTAATTGCCATTGCTCTTTTAGTTTGGTTCATCTACCAACTCAAAAATAAATTCCCTGTTTTCAAAATTCAAACTACCAAATTATTCTTAGCTTATTTTGCCTCAATTACTGTCGTCAACATCATTTCCTTCCTCGTCAACCAAACCGAACCTACCAACATATTAATCCTCCACTTGCTTCGACGTTTCGAATATATGTCCCTATTCTTCGTTGCCGCCAGTAGCCTCTATCAATCAAAAGATCTCAAATATCCCTTTGTTGCCCTAGTTTTGGCTACCATTCTAACTTCTGCCTATGGCTTTGGTCAAAAGTATCTCCAATTCCCCGTTATTTCCACCATGAATGAGGAGTTTTCCAAAGGCCAACTACTCACTCTTTCTATTTGGACTCGTATTTCTTCCACTTTCGCCGGCCATTACGACTACGCTGCTTTTCTTAGCGTTGCCCTAATTATTATCGGCTCCGTTGCCATTATTATCAAAAACAAATTTTCCAAAATATTCCTTCTTTTGGTTTTTGTATCCGGATTTGTTCAACTAACCTACACTGCCTCCAGAGTCTCGATTTTTGCCTTTTGGGGTGGCATTAGCTTGGCTCTCTTCCTACTTCGAAAATATCTCTGGATTCTTCCGATTTCTCTTATGGTTGTTCTTAGTATGGTAAATTCTCCCGAACTAAATCAAAGACTTTTGGCCACCATTCCTTCACTCAAGCAGCAACTCACCCCTCAAACAACTTCCCAACCCACAGCCACACCCACCCTTGCCGCTCCTACTCCAACAATACCCCAACCAACCCAAAAACCAGGACTCTTTTTATCCCCAACCCCTACCGTCATTCGCCATGCCCCAGAGGAAGTTTTTCCCGAACCAGATATCGATGCTGGTGTTGCCCGTTCCGGCGAAATTCGTTTCAACGTCGAATGGCCTAGAGCCATCAATGCTTTCAAAAAGAATCCATTGATTGGTACTGGCCTTGGCTCCCTTACCTTAGCCACCGACAACGATTATCTTCGCAGCCTCGGCGAGAGTGGTCTAATTGGATTTTCCACTTTTGCTCTCATTTTAATTTGGTTTATATGGCAAACAAAAAACTTTTTATTCACCAAACACAAAACTCTCCAACAATCTGTTTCTATAATTTTATTAGCCGGACTCCTCACACATTTAGCCAATGCCATCTTTATTGATGTCTTCGAGGCTTCCAAAACTGCCTATATGTTCTGGATAATGATGGGTGTTTATTATTTCAGCCTTAAAAATAAATCCGATGACCAAAAATAAACGAAAGATATTAATGATCACTCCCTACATCCCCAGACTTGGTCAGTCCGGTGGCCAACGCCATTCTTTCTACACCGTCAAATACCTTTCTCAAAAGAACGATGTCACCATCATTTGTTTTAGCCGCAACGAAGATGGACTCGAAGATCTCAAAAAATACTGTAAAAAAGTCATCATTGTCAAAAGGGGAGCCACATGGAGTTTGCAAAAAATCCTCACCGCCGGTTTTAGTTTCTACCCATTTTTGCTCATTAACTACATCAACAACGATCTAAAAATAGCCATCGACACCGAACTAAAATCACAAAAATACGACGTCATCCATTGCGATTGCCTCTATCCTCTTCCCAATATCCCCAAAACCGACATTCCCATTGTCCTGGTTGATGTCACCATCGAATACGCCATCTACCAGCACTACGTCGAATCTCTCACTGGCATCAAAAAATTACTGGCTCCCATTCTTTGGATCGATGTCCTCAAACTTAAATATTGGGAAACATACTATTGGAAGAACACCAACACCGTCATTATGTTTAGTCCCAGCGACAGGGATTTTGTCATCAAAAGTACCGGCCGAAAAGATATTGAAGTTTTCGAAGATGGTGTCGATCCTGAATATTTCAAACTCAAAACCAAAGCCAAACGATCAACTTTTCCATCCATTCTTTTTGGTATTTCCAACATGAAATGGATGCAAAATCGCGAATCTGTCGACTTAATACTAAAAAAGTATTGGCCCTCAATTAAACAACGTTATCACGACGCCAAGCTTTACATTATTGGCCGCTACGCTCCCGATTTCTTTTCCAACTACCTCAGCGACGACATTATTGTTCGTGAAGCCGATTCCGAAGGAGGAGAACAGGACCCACAATATTTTTATGAGCACTGTTGGCTGCTTCTTGCCCCTATGGGTAGTGGGGGAGGCACTCGCAACAAATTTCTCGAAGGTATGACATTCAAACTCCCCGTTATTACCAATCCCGAAGGCGGCATGGGCAATATCAAAATTGAGAATTACAAACACGCCATCGTCTCTCCCAACAAAGACATCCTCAAAAATATCTATAAATTAATCGACGACTCCGATTATCGCCTAAAAATGGGAGAAGAAGCTCGAAAGTTAATTAGAGAAAATTATGCCTTCGACAAAAGTGTCGAAAAACTAAATCAGATTTATGAAAAAATTTCCAAAGTCTAACTCTACTCCCATCCTCTCCGTCATCATTCT
Organism: Candidatus Shapirobacteria bacterium; assembly: GCA_003250375.1. Lineage (GTDB taxonomy): Bacteria > Patescibacteriota > Microgenomatia > UBA12405 > UBA12405 > SZUA-533. The sequence goes on from QKGR01000024.1 coordinate 3,388, forward strand.
CAACTACAAATCTGGCGCATTTTTGTCTGATTGTGTCCAAAGCATCTACCAATCAAAATTAACTTATCCGGTCGAAATTATTGTCGCCGACAACAATTCTCCCGATTCAAGCTTTATCGATGCACAAGCACTCAATTTATCTCACCCAAAAATTTCTATTAAATTTGTCGATTTAAAATCAAACAAAGGTTTTTCCTTTGGCAACAACCGTGCACTTGAGCACTCCAATCCCCATTCAAAATACGTTCTATTTCTAAATCCCGACACTACTGTTTTCCCCGACACTCTCCAAAAGATGATTGATTTTTTTGAAGAAAACCCAAAAGTTGATGCTTCTACTTGCCACATTACTCTGGCTTTAACTGGCCAACTCCAGCCCGAGTCCCACCGAGGTTTTCCTACTCCCAACAACACCTTTTGGCATTTCTTTGGCTTTGGTATTCCCAAACTTTTCCCCAAATCCAAATTTTTTAATGGCTATTTTCAGGGTCATCTAGATTATTCCCAAGTCCAAGCCATCGAAGCCACTGTCGGTGCTTTCATCATGCTCAAAAGACAAGTAGGGGAGGCTGTCTCCTGGTGGAACGAGAAATATTTTATGTATGGCGAAGATTTGGACCTTTCCTACAAACTCTATCAACAAGGCTACAAACTTTTCTTCTATCCTCATGCCAAAATTGTCCACTACCAAGGCATTTCCTCGGGTATTAAGACTCATACTCAAAACATCACCCAAGCCACTCGGGAGACAAAAATTCGTTCTGCCAAAGCCTCCACTCAAGCTATGCGAATTTTTTATCAAGAAAATTTAATGGCCAAGTACCCCAAACTTCTCCATCCCCTCATCGACTCCGGCATCAACCTACTCGAATTTTACCGAGTCCTCAAAGCCAAATATTTATAAAATCAAATGGAAGCAAAACAACAACACATCCTCGTCGACGCCCGACTCTACGGCCCCAAACACACTGGCAATGGTCGCTATACCAAAAATCTATTAATGGCCATCGACAAAATTTGCACCAAATACCCACATATCAAATTTACAGCCTTTACTTATCCCGACTTAGTCACCGACGCCAAAAAAGATCTCAAGAATTTCGATGTTGTCGCTTGCGACATTCCTCATTATTCAATAAAAGAACAACTTTTCTTGCCTAGTTTTATTCACCAATTCAAACCCGATCTGGTTCATTTTACCCATTTTAATAAATCTATCTTTTACTTTGGCACTTCTATTGTTACTGTCCACGATCTAATTAAACATTTTTTCAAAGGCAAAGACACCACCACTCGCTCTCCTTGGCTCTATTGGCCCAAGTACCTAGCATATCGACTTGTCACCCGCATCGTCATTCTTAGCTCCTACATCATCGTCCCCTCAAAATTTTGGCAAGATTATCTTTCCCAAAATTATCCCATCAAAGATGATCACATAATAACCACCCACGAAGCTGTCGATCCAAAATTTTTATCTTCTCAGGAATCATGTATCGAGAATCCTGAATCATATATTTTATATACCGGCAATTTGTATCCCCACAAAAATATCAAAATCATCTTCCAGGCTCTAACCAAATTACCCGACCTAAAACTCAAAATTATTTGTGCTCGTTCCGATGTGTTCCTCCAAAGGATTCAGAAATTAGTCCACCAGCTCAAACTCGAATCTCAGGTTGAGTTTCTTGGCTACGTCCCCGACGACCAATTCGAAAAACTCTATTCTCATGCTTTAGCTCTAGTTCATCCATCCTACATGGAAGGTTTCTCTCTTACAGGTTTGGAAGCCATGGCCCTAAATTGTCCTGTGATTTCCTCCACTTCAAGCTGCCTTCCCGAAATTTACCAGGACTCAGTTTTATATTTTGACCCCGATAATTCCACTGAATTAGTCGATCAAATTAATAAGCTCAACAACAATCCCAAGCTTCGCCAACAATTAATCAAAAAAGGTCATCAACAAGTTCAAAAGTATTCTTGGGATAAAACTGCTAAATTAACCTTCGATTATTACTTAAAAGTTTTATCTTCAAATTGAAAGTTGCCATTTTCTACGACTGGCTCAATCAATGGGGTGGGGCAGAGAGAGTTCTCCTCGACATCTTAGCTATCTATCCTCAAGCCGATCTTTACTGCCTTGTCCATCAGCCCTCAAAATCGAAATGGCTTCCTGTTCACACCAAGATTTTTCCTAGTTTTATCAACCGCCTACCTTTTTCCCACTCGAAGCTTTGGGCCTACACTCCAATCTTCGATATTGCCCTTGAGCAATTTGATTTTTCCTCCTACGACATCGTCATTTCCACTACTTCCACTATTGGCCACGCACTTATTACCCCACCTCAAACTATGTTTGTTTGCTACTCCCACAATATCAACCGTCATTTATATCGAAAAGCTAGGCCTCCTTTAGGTTATTTTCTCAGCCTTTATCGTCGAATCAACAAAATCCTAAGCCAACGTCCCGACTATTATTTAACTAATTCCAGCAATGTCCAAACCCGCATTATGCAAGCTTATCAACGCTCAGCTATTGTTGTTAACCCCGGTGTTGATACCAATTTTTTCCATCCCCACCCACACCCCAAATCAGATTATTTTCTTCTAGTTAGCCGTCTTGTAGCCCACAAAAAAGTCGATCTCGCCATCGATGCCATCCATCAATCAAAGCAAAAATTAATTATTATTGGAAGTGGTCGGGATTTCAAAAAGTTAAAACATAAAATAGAAAGTTTAAACGATCCCAATATTAAATTAATTGGCCAAGTTTCTCAAAGCAGACTTCTAAATTATTATCAGAACTGTTTAGCACTAATTTGTCCTCAAGAAGAGGATTTTGGCATTGCTCCCATCGAGGCCATGGCCTGCGGCAAACCTGTTATTGCCTATCGCCAAGGCGGCATTACCGAAACTGTAGTCGACGGAAAAACCGGTTTATTTTTTGATTATCAAACAGTCGACGATCTTTCTAAAGCCATAAATAAATTTGATTCATCTCAATTCGATCCAAAGCTTTGTCGCCGCCAAGCACTCAACTATTCACAAGCTAAGTTTATGTTAAACTTTAAAAAACAAGTCCAAAAACTATGGCAACAATTTTCAACTCAAAACACCACTACATTATAATTTTATGTGGTGGCACCGGCCCCCGACTCTGGCCCCTCTCCCGAGCCAGCAACCCCAAACAATTTCTCGAACTTTTTAGCTCTCAATCTCTTCTCGAACAGACTCTTGCTCGCGCTCAAAAAATCGTTCCTAAAAACAACATTTTTATTGTTACCAACCAACGCTATCAACAACAAATTTCCAAGCTTTTAGCCAATCAACTTCCTCAAAGTAACATCATCAGTGAACCCGACAAGCGCAACACCCTTCAAGCTATTTCCTATGCCGTTGCCACCATTCGCCACCTCGATCCCAAAGCCGTAATCTCCTCCATCCCTTCCGATCATTTCATTTACCACACTCCAATTTTCCGCCAGCAACTAAAACAATCCGCCTCCATAGCTGCTTCTCTCAATTCTTTTGTTCTTATTGGCATCAAGGCTACTTCAGCCAACCCATCCTATGGATACTTCCAAATTTCCCCCAAGCCCGGTAAAACATTTTCCAAAGTCTCTCAATTCATCGAAAAACCATCTGTCCCACAAGCCACAAAACTATTGGCCAAAAAGGCGCTTTGGAACTCTGGTATGTACACTTTTTCCATCGACACTTTTCTACTTGAACTCCAAAAGCTCCAACCAGAATATTTTGCTCTCCATCAAAAAATCTACGACAACATTTCCCATCCCAACATTATTTCCAAACTCTACAAACTCGCTCCCAATCTTCCCATCGACACCGCCATTTCCCAAAAATCCAATAATTTAGTCGCTCTGGTGGCCAAATTTGTTTGGAGCGACATTGGCGAATGGAAATCTATCCATCAGCACCTAAAAGCCGACAAGGACAAAAATACAATCCTTGGCCAATCTACCAAATTTCTTTCAGTATCATCCTCAAACTGCTTAGTTTCCGGACAAAACGATAAGCTTATCGGCTTAGTCGGAGTTAAAGATTTAGCCATCATCGACACTCCCGATGGCCTGCTCATCTGCAATCTCAACGATTCTTTTAATGTTCGCGATTTAGTATCCTTAATAGTCAAAAGTAAAAATACTCAAAAATATTTTTTAGATTAAACAAATGATCAAACAAGCCTTAGAAAGAATCGATCGGGAAATTCAAAAAAGACCTCCTCCCAGACCCAAAAAATTTTACAAATTAAGAGTCATTCTTTTCATTGTAGTCAAAAGAATTATCGATATTTTCGGATCAATTGCTCTCCTGATCGTTTTTGGGCCAATTATGCTTGTAGTCTCAATTCTAATTTATGCCTCATCCAAAAAAGGCATCTCTCAAAAATACAAACAAGTCAACCATAGCGACGATCTTATTAGCAACATCTTTTTCAAACAAAAGCGGGTCGGACCAAAAGGGGAGTTCCTTATGTATAAGTTCCACTCTATGTACATTGCCAACAACGATTTATTTCTCCAAAACGAATACCCCGAACTTTGGGAAAAATATAAGAAAAATGATTGGAAACTTTCCATGGACGAGGATCCTCGCATTACTCCTATTGGCCGATTTATTCGAAAATTTTCCATCGACGAGCTTCCTCAAGTTTTCAATATTCTCAAAGGCGAAATGTCTCTAGTCGGTCCCCGTGCCTATCGCGAAGAAGAACTTAAAGAATACGAAAGAAAATATCCCGAAGCCAAGGAATACATCGACGATATTCGATCCGTCAAACCTGGCATCACCGGACTCTGGCAAGTCTCAGGTCGCAACGAGCTCCCTTTTGTCCAAAGAGCCAAATTAGATTCAGAATACATTCGCAACCGTTCCATGCGACAGGAAATTATGATAATCTTAAAGACACCATTTGCCATGCTTTCGCTTTGGTAAAACTTTAATAAATTCATTATTAATAATGGAAATAACCAACCTATCCGCCCGCCAAAATTTATCCAGTCCTCCAAATCCTTCTACTTCCGTAAATCCCAAAGAAAAGGAAAAAATCATTGCCCCCCAGCCCAAAGCTAACAAAAAGAAACTCAACAAAGTTCTCAAAATTGTTATCATCGTTTTCGTTGCTTTGTTTGGACTTACAGCCATCATCGCCGCCCTTGGTTTTTTCACTGTCTACCTACCCGGCCAAGAACTAATGACTAACATCAACAAACTCCAGGCTCAAACCGAAACTATTAAAGCCGCCGTCAACGAAAAAGATTTGGACAAAATCAAAACAGAACTCGAAACCGCCAAATCAAACGTAGCTCAAGTCGAGTCTTCCTACAAAAAACTATCCATGCTTTCTGCTGTACCTGTAGCTAAAAACTACTATGCTGATGGTAAGGAGCTTATGATTATCGCCAACAGTGGCATTAGAGCTGGTGAAATTCTTATCCAAGCCGTCGAACCCTACAAAGATTTCTTAGGAATCAAAGGTGGCTCTAGCTCCGGCAACCAAACTACTGAAGACAGAATTTCTTTCCTCACCCAATCCATCGAAGGGTTACTTCCTCATATCGATTCTATCGAGACCGAGCTTTCAACTATTCAAGAGTCTCTGGATAAAATCGACCCTAGTCGCTATCCGGAAGAATTCAAAGGCTATCAAATTAAATCGAATTTACTTAAGGCTCAAGAAACAGTCGCCGATGTGGCCAAACTTGTTAAGGACGGCAAACCTATCCTTACCAAAACCTCCTGGCTTCTTGGTAAAGACAAACCCCGCAACTATCTCATGATCTTCCAAAACGATGGTGAACTTCGCCCCAGTGGCGGCTTCTGGACTGCTTATGGCACATTATCTGTATCCAACGGCAAAATCACTCCAGGCACTTCCAGCAATATCTACGATCTCGATGATAAATTAGCCAGCAGCACTCCTGCTCCCAGAATTATTAAGTCCTACCATATTAATGTTCCTTATCTCAATCTTCGCGACAGCAACCTTTCGCCAGATTTTCCTACCGATGCTGAAATTTTCTTAGAACAATATTACAAAGCTATGGGTACCAAAACTAAGTATGATGCTCTTATTGCCCTCGACACCAATGTTCTTGTCGACCTCGTCAAAGTTCTTGGCAAACTCGACACTGTCGTCGGTACCTTCACTTCCGAACCCGACAAGCGTTGTGACGGTTGTCCTTCCATCATCTACGATCTAGAATGGATCGCAGGTCGCCCCAGAGATTACATCGAGAAAGACCGCAAAGGCTTTTTAGGACCACTTATGCATTCTCTACTTTCCAACGCCATGGGCTCGGAAAAGACCAAGATTCCACTTTTAGCTGAAGCTTTTTTCAAGAATATCAACCAAAAACACATCATGATCTACTTCCCCGACACCGAAATGCAGGATGCTGCTAATAAAGCCAATCTGTCAGGTGCCATAACTCAAACCGATCAAAACACCGACTATTTCCATCTCAACGATGCTAATTTCGCTTCTGCCAAGAGCAATATCTTTATTACTCAAAAAATTAAGCACGAAATTACCACCAGTGGTGGCAAGGTTGAACACAAAGTTTCGGTCACTTACACCAACCCCAGCCCTGCTTCCAACTGTAATTTGGAAAAAGGCGATCTGTGTTTGAATGCTCCAAAATACCGCGACATGTTCCGATTCTATGTTCCCCAAGGCAGTACTCTTACCAAAATGACTGGATCGGAAATCGATCCTCTTACTTATGACGAGCTAGGCAAGACAGTTTTTGAAGGCTTCTATGGCGATAAGTATCCTCTTTATGCCAAGTCGTCTAGTAAAACTTCAGTTCAATATACTTCTTCAGTTCCTGCTTCCAAAAATTATTCACTACTTCTCCAAAAACAACCTGGCACCAAACCAGTTGAATACGAACTTTGGGTCAACGGCAGGAAGTATGATGAATTTGAATGGTCTGCTGACAAGACCATCAAGCTATCCCTGTGAACCGCTATCTATCTACCATAGCCATCGTCATCAACAAGAAAACTATTAAGGAGTCAGATTTGTTAATTACACTTCTAACTCCTTCTGATGGCAAAATCGTTGCTCTGGCTAAAGGTGCCAAGAATATCAAAAGTTCCAGGCAGGGAAGTCTTCAGCTTGGCAATACTATCAAAGTTCAGATCTATTCCAAAAACGATCGCCAATGGATTTCCGAAGCTACCAATCTCCAACCTTTTCTCCGTAGCTCCAAAACTTTGTCCCAAGTTAACTTGCTTTTTTATTTTCTTGAGGCCGTCAATTCCCTTATCGCCGAGAATCAGCAACACGACCATATCTTCCAAATTTGCCAAGACACCATTGAATCAATTAATCAAAATAAATTAATTAGCTTCATCGACAACGAAATTAAGTTTATCGAAGAACTCGGCTTTGGTATTCCCAAATCAATTTATACTTCATATCAAAACAAAGATTATCTTAGTACTCAAAAATCGCTCAAATTACTCTTCGAAGACATTAGTGAGAAGAAGTTTGAGAGCTCTCAGTTGTTTCGTTAGTCATTGAATTTTTTCTCTCTATCAACGCAAGTACTGGACACACTAATTTACTGGCAGAACACGTAACACCTCCAACCTGCACTTCTTGACCGTTCTCATCAAACCATGTATTAATCGTTAACTGAGAACAACTAAACCTTAGTTCTCTTGTATCAAAGTCTCGTCTGACCGATACTCCACCTGTTGGCAATGTAACGAAGTTACTGATATCTATACCTGAATTAAAACCACCTGATACCACATTTTCTACATCACCTTTAACCGTACATGTATAAACTGAAGGATTTAAATCTTCCTCAGACAATATATCCATTCCTGGGCGAGCTAAATCAACTAGTTCGATTCTTAACATCCTATATTATACCATATAATGCCAATATTGACAATTCCACCCATTCAGTTTACACTCATCTCTAACTTGACTATGATGGGGATGGCATCCCGGAGTCAAAAAATAGATAAAGTGGTCCGATGTACATCGGACAAGTAGGGTGGAACCGCCCGCCGCACCAGGCGTGGTCCCTTAATTAGTTAATATATAATTAAGGGTATGAAACCTAAAAACAACAACGAAACAGTTTCCAAAATTGTCTCTTTAGCCAAAAGACGCGGCATAATTTTCCAAAACTCTGAAATTTACGGCGGTGTTCAAGGTTTTTTCGACTACGGTCCAATTGGTTCCCAAATGAAATTGAATTGGAAAAATCTTTGGTGGAACGAAAACATAACCAAACGACGCGACATTGTTGGCATCGATGGATCCATTATTACTCACCCTCGAGTCTGGGAAGCTTCCGGACACGTAAAGAATTTTGCCGATGTTATGGTCGAATGCAAATCTTGTCACAAACGTTTCCGCCCCGATCTTCTCGACGATCCCAGCAAATGCCCCGAGTGTGGTGGTCAATTCACCGAAGGCCGAAAATACAACATTCTTTTTGAAACTGAAATCGGTGTCATCGAAGGCGAAAAAATGCACGCCTACTTGCGTGGTGAAGCCTGCCAAACCATCTACTTAGACTTTAAAAACGTCGTCGATTCCACCCGAGTCAAAATTCCTTTTGGTATTGCTCAAATTGGAAAGGCTTTCCGCAACGAAATTACTCCCAAGAATTTCCTTTATCGCTCCCGTGAATTTGAACAATGGGACATCCAATATTTTGTCCACCCCACAGAAATGGATAAATGGTACGAATACTGGAAACAAACCCGCATCGAATGGTAT
>QKGR01000013.1 GCA_003250375.1 Candidatus Shapirobacteria bacterium
GAAGAACTATTTAAAGTTATCTGATTTTTTTATTAATTGCAATGAAATAATTATGGATAGTAAAGAGAAAGCAATTATTAAGGCTGTAAAAGTGCCGGTGCCGGGAGTGGGAAGACCAGATTCGGTACGAGGTTTTTGGGTTCGAATGATGGTTGGAGTTGAAGTAGGTGGAGCGGAAGTAGGAATTAAGGTGGGAGTGCTTAGAGCTTGAGATGGAAGCGAGGTAGGAATGAGAGTTGAGGTGGGGATTTGGGTTGGAGTAGTACCAAGACCAACGGAACTGGAGGCTTCGAATGCTAATCCAGAACCAGTTTCGATAGTGAAGTTTCGAGAAATAGTAGAGGAAGAGTCGGTGATAGTGAGAGTATTTAAGCCAGGAATCATGCCTGTTGAGGGAGTCCAGGTCCAATTACCTTGAGAATTGGTTTGAATCTTATACTCTTGGACGGAATTGGAAAATTTGGCAGTAAGAACTGAATTGGCGGCTGCAGTGCCGATAAATTCGGGTTTTAGGGAATAAACAGTCTCCCCTTCTTTAGGATACGATATAGAGAGGGAGAGTTGGTTCTGAGCTGGTGTGACAGTATTGAAGTAATTTGATTGGGAAGTAGAATCGTCTTCGGAAGCAGTGAAATAATTTTGACCAAGAGTAATGTCGGGGACAGGATTGTTGCGAGAAGTGTTGCCGGTTAGGACTGTGGGGGTATTAATAGTGTCGGAAATGACAATTATTTCTTCATCGACATTTTGGGGTGGAGTGTACCAAGACTCGAGAGTGGAGTTGAAGCTGGTGGCAAAGGAAATATTCCAGTTTCCACTAGAAGTGACAACGGCAGAAAGAGGAGCGGCACCAGGTATGTTGATAAAAACAATGGAACCAAAGGCAGGTTGAGCGGATTGGGTGTAAACCTTACCCCAAGCCAGATTGGAAACGGGAACAGTACCAGAAGGAGAAAGGGCGGTATTTATTTGGTAAGTTGATTGAGTATAACTTTGGCCTCCACTAATAATTTCGAATTTATAGAGAGTGGAGTCCTTGAGACCATCAACTTGGTAAAAATGAGTTTTCAGTTTGTCGGAACTAGGTGAATAATTGAGAGAAGAAAGACGATAGTCGTCGAGATTGCGGCCATTTATTTTGATTTGAGCTGAACATTCCTGAGATGTGGAAAAATAGATTGAGGCTGATTTTTCTGAAATGTTGCTAACTTGGACAGAATCGGGGCGACAATCGATACTGGCTTTGGAATTAAAGATTTGTTTTGATGAAGTAAGATAAACACCAGCGACAGTACTGGCAATAAGAAGGAAGAGTCCGAGGATAGTAGGAATTCTTTTTTCTTGCTTCATTAAATTAAAGTTGGGTTTGGACTGGGGTGGGTGAAATAATTGGTGAGACTTGAGGGGTAGTTTGAGCTGAGAGAGTCGGAGTAGGTTGGAGGGTGGGAGTAGGAGTGGTGGCTCTATACCAAATATCCCCTATTTGATCGCTGTTGTATTCGGCCTTGTTCTCTAAGACATCGATAATTTCGGTATTTAGATTGGGATTGATGGGTTTGGTGAGAGTACCAGCTTTGGCAGCTTTAATGGGACCCATGAGGTTGCTATAGGTATTTTGAACAACCACAAAAATTATGGCGATTAGGGTCGAAATAGATATGAATAAATAGTATTTGGGTAATTTTTTCTTAATCATTGTTTTGTTGCCAGTGGAATAGGTCGATGTTGTACCTAAAAATTAATTTATTTGGATCGGTATCTTTGTTGGTTTTGTCTTTTTGGGGTGAAATGTAGACATCGATAATTTTGAAAAGACGTCGATTTTGATAGAGGGTGGAGAGAAACTTAACTCCGGAATTAAAGTTTGAATAAACTCCAAAATTGGAAGTGTAATCTTTTAAATTAGTATTGACAGGTGTTTTTTGGTCGGTACTTTTATTGGAATCGACCTCAAATTGAAGTTTATCGATAAGGACCTGACTTTCTTGAGCGGCGCCAAGTATTTGAGTGGAGGCTTGGACGTACTCGGGAGAATCGGGCAGAGCAGAATTAACTACTAAGTATCTCTCTTGTATTTGAGAAAATTGGTCTTGAGCCTTCATGACTTGAGTAATTTTAGTTTTCATACTTTTGGAAAGAATTTCTTTTGATTTAATTTCACCAAGCAGAGCAGAAATAGCCGACATAGTAGGCTTGATAGCGACAACAATAAAGAAAGAGATAAATACTAAGGTAGTAGCAATTTCAACAGTTTTGGCAAGTCGCTGATTTTCTCTTTTGGCCTTAAGATACTCGATTAGTGGAGCAGTACGGGATATTATTTGTTGGGGGAAAGGAGTAGTGGTCATTATTTTTGGGCTGTAACTGTTTTTATATTAAAGGTTAAGTCGATGGTGTATTTGTCGTCCTTGGGCTTTTTTTCAATTTTTTTAATGTCAACATTGGTAAAGTTTTTATTGAGCGATAGGTTGCTAATGAAGTTGACAATAGCAGCCTCGTCGTATGAGATGGCGGAGATGGAAACAGAACTAATATCATTGCTGGAATCTATACGAATACTCTGGAGACTGACTCCTGGAGGAACAGTTGAGGCTAGAGATTCGATGTTGGTGTCGAGAGTGGGAGATGTTTGCTGCTTATCCTGACTTAGAGCAGTTAGTCGTGCTTGGAGCAAAGCATATTCGTTTTCGAATTGTTGGGTGCTTTCTAAAATGGCTTTTTGCTGACGAATGATTTCCGAGAGGTCGGAGTTCTTGCGATCGAGCCAAAAGCGGGAAATGAAGGCAGAAACAACAACAAGTTCAGTGACAATAATAATGGCACGACCAACAGTGGTGACCCACCTTAACAATTTATTTACTAGTGCATTGGAGTTCTCACTATCCGGCAAAAGTGAGATCTCTTTTTTCTTGGCTGCCATGTTTTTGAAAATAGTATATATTCATTAAATCAGCAAAAAGCGATTTGTCAAAGTAACTTGATTCGAAGTAGCCTGGCGAAATCGGAAAGCTCCTCAACATGGAGCAATTTGGCGACGAGAAGGTAGACTAGAAGACCAAAAAGAGAGGTTGAAGCAAATAAAATCATGAGGGGTAAGGTGCGAGTGGTGTCGAAAACAGTGTTGTCGAAAAGACGAATTAGTAGCCATGCAAATGAAGACATGACAATTGAGGCAACGGTAATTTTGGCAACTTTGGTGAAAAAGGCTGTCCAATCGTGACCGTCGACACGTTTGTAGTAATAATAGAAGAGACCAAGGCATTGAGTTAAATTGCCCAGAGAGGCACTGATGGCCAAACCAATAATTTCCAAATTCGTAAATTTAATAAAGTAAAAGCTTGAGGCAACATTAACAACAAGGGAAACAAATGAGATTTTGAGGGGAGTTTTGGTATCGTGCATGGCATAAAAAGAACGGTTGAGAATTTGGATTATGGCCTGACAAATAATAGCTGGGGTAAGATAGGCCAAAGTTTGGGCGGTGATGAGTGTGGCCGACCAAGGGAAATGTTTGGCACCAAAAACGATACGAACAATAGGCAGCCTTTCAACCAAAATCAGAGCAGTGATGGGGATGGCCAGAAATAAACTCTGGAGAATGGTGCGATTGACGGTAGTTCGGAATTCTTTAATTTCGTTTCTAGCGATATTCTTGGATAAGATAGGCAAAGAGGCTTGACCGATGGTGGTACCAAAAATTCTTGAAGGAAGATACATAAGTTGAAGAGCAAGATTGAGAAGAGAAAGAGATCCGGCAGGCAGAGTGGAAGCAAAGAATAGAGTAATAGTGTTTTCGATTTCGGCGAGGCCAAGGGAAAGACTGCGAGGCAGCATAAGACGGACAATTTCCCTGACCCCCTGATGCTTGATGTCGACATAGGTGGAGGGACGGAAGCCGAGGCGAACAGCGAGAGGATATTGGATGAGAAGATGGAAAAGGGCACCGGTGACAGCACCAATGGCGACACCGTAGATGCCTAAGGAAGGAGTAAGGGTGTAGATACTAAGAATAATAAAAATGTTGTAGACAATGGGAGAAAGAGCGGGAATGAAGAATAGTTGATGAACTTGAATAATACCGGTGAGAAAATTGCTAAGCAGGAAGAAAATTTGGGCAAAAAGTAGGATACGGGTGAGATTGGCCATGAGCTGGAGCTGATCGGGAGTGAAGCCAGGGGCAATGATTTTGGAGAATGGTAGGGCAAAAATAAAAATAGTGACAGAAAGGAACAAGAACATAACAAGCAAGGCATTGATGACAGTGGAAGCTATTTTGAAGGCTGATTCGCGATCCTTGTGGAGATAATTGGAGAAAACCGGAATAAATGAGGCAGAAAGAGCGCCGGAGACTAGGAGTTTGAAAATTAAGTCGGGCAACCTGAAGGCAGCATTGTAGGCATCCAGCTGAGCGGTGCAGCAAGAAAAGAATTGGGAGTAGAGGATGCGACTTCGAAGAAAACCAAGAAGTGCAGATAAGGCGAATGTTATGGACAATATGAGAGAGGCCGATAGAATTGATTCCTGTTTTTTGACACTGAGGTGCCTAATTTTTTCTCTGATGGTCATTTGCTTAGTACTTTTGTATTGCGATGGAATAATTGTGCCACAAAGTGATAGCTTTTGGGGAAGGCAATCTTAATATTGAATTATTAAGTATAATCCGCTAGAATACTTGCCATGCCTATTTCAGCATCAGCAAAAAAATCTTTGAGAGTTGCCGAGCGCAACCACAAAAAAAATGTTACTTTCAAAACCAATCTTAGATTGGCTGTGAAAAAGTTTTTGGCTTCTCCTTCTGCAGATAGCCTTAAAGAAGTTTATTCTCTTTTGGACAAAGCCGTCAAGAATAATATCTTCCACAAAAACAAAACAGCTAGACTAAAGTCCGAATACAGCAAAATTGCCGACGGCAAAGTGGCTGTGAGCAAGACTGTAGTTAAGAAAAAAACCGCTAAGAAAGGTCAGAAAAAGAAAAGAGTCAATAAAGTCAATAAAATGAAGTAGCCATGTGTCTGCAAGGCAGAGATGGCTTTCCAAGCAGAACATGGCTTATCAACCCCGCATTTGCGGGGTTTTTGTTTTAAAATAGATTAGAAATTTATTGAATAAAGATGAAGAAAAAATTTTACATAACAACGCCAATTTATTATATAAACGCTGAACCAAGCGTAGGCTCGGCTTGTACAACGGTGGCAGCAGACGTAGTAGCCAGATTGCACCGACAATTGGGCGAAGAAGTGTTTTACCTAACCGGAACGGATGAACATGGAGAGAAAGTCGATGAATCGGCACAAAAAGCAGGACTATCAGTGCAAGAGTATTGCGATCAGATCGCTCCAAAATTTAGCGAAGCTTGGAAACTTCTAAACATTAGCAATGACTTTTTTATCCGAACTACAGACAAAAGACATGAGAAAGTGGTGGGCGAAGTGCTGACAAAAATGTATGAAAGCGGAGATGTATATAAGGATAAGTACGAAGGATATTATTGTATTGGCTGCGAGAGTTTTAAGACTGAAAAAGAACTGGAAGATAATCACTGCCCAATGCACCCGCCTGAAAAAACCGTGTGGAAGTCGGAGGAAAACTGGTTTTTTAAATTGTCAAAATATGTACCCAAAATTATTGAGCTAATTGAAAATGATGAGACAAATTATGTATTCCCTGAAGGAAAGAGGAAGGAAATTTTGGCTAAACTTAAGGCTGGAGTGAGGGATATTTCGATTTCAAGAGAGAGCGTGTCCTGGGGAATTCCAATTCCTTGGGATACCAAACATACGATTTATGTGTGGATTGATGCTTTGATTAATTACTATAGTGCCACTCAATTTCTAGAAGGTAAAGCTGATTTTTGGCCAGCAAATTTGCATGTACTGGGGAAGGAAATTTTGTGGTTCCACGCAGTAATTTGGCAGGCGATGCTAATGTCGGCAAAGATTGAAATTCCTATTAGTACTTATACTCATGGTTTTTATACTATCGATGGGCAAAAGATGTCCAAGTCTTTGGGCAATACTATTCCCCCAAAAGAGATGGTAGCTGAATTTGGAGTGGATGCTTCGAGATACTTGATAGCTAAATCATTTCCAAATGAAAACGATGTGGACATAGGATTGGGAAGATTTAGGGAGACATACAATGCTGATTTGGCAAATAATTTGGGAAATTTAGTGTCGAGAGTGAGCAAATTAGCCCAAGGTATGAAGGTGGAAAAGAAGACATTAGCCTTTGAGCATGAATTTATAGACTTAATCGAAAGACTAAAATTGGGAGAAGCAATTGAGTTTGTGTTGAATAAATGGATTAATGTGTCGAATGCAAAAATTAACGAAGTAGCCCCATGGAAATTGGATAAAGAAGATCCAAAAAGAGTTGAGTTGATGAATTTTTGTGTGGATAACTTGGCCAAAGCAGCTTGGCATTTGAAAGCGTTTATGCCTGAGGCTTCGGAAAAGATTGAAAAAGTTCTTGATGGAGAAGTTGGACAAATGGAGGGATATTTATTCCCAAGAATTTTGACGGCTGAACAAGCCAGCAAGACAGGGCAGGTAGAACAAAAGAATGCAAGTGAAAAATTAATAATTGGAGTAATTAAGAATATTAGTAAACATCCCGACGCCAACACACTACAGGTGGTGGATGTGGATACTGGGACACTAGGGGTAGTGCAGATTGTGACGGGAGCGAGGAATATTAAAGAAGGAGATGTGGTGCCGTTGGTGTTGCCGGGAGGAAGGGTGAATTCCCCCAAAGGTGGGATAGTAAAAATCGAGAAGGGTAAGCTTAGGGGTGTAAAATCGTTTGGGATGTTGGCTTCGGAACTGGAATTGGGAGTGGGCGAGGATCATACTGGGATTTATATTTTGGATAAGAAGCTGGCGGATAAAGTTGGCCAGGCGATTGGGAAGTTTGTGGAGATAAAAATATGATCGACACACACGCACATTTAACTTCGAGATTTAGCCAAGATTTTGAAAAGACAGTTGAAGAGGCCAAGGAATTTGGTTTGAAGAAAATTGTACTGTCGGCGAGCAATATCGAAGAATCTGAAGAGAATATAAAATTGTCGGAGGAATGGGATTTGCTGGCGGCTTGCGTGGGAATACATCCCCAACAGACCGATCCATGGATTAGTTTGTCGATAGATGAACAAATTAATCAATTGGATAAATTAGCGGAAAATCCAAAAGTAGTAGCGATAGGTGAGTGTGGATTGGATTTTAGTCCCCCACCGCCGGAAGAAAAGGAAAGGTCCAAAAAAAAGCAAGAAATTTTGTTTAGAGGTCAAATTGTTGTGGCTATGAAGCATAATTTACCGTTAGTAATTCATGCTCGAAAGGCAGTGGACGAGACGGTGGAAATTTTGAAAAGTTACAAGAACTTATCCGGAGTGTTTCATTGTTTTGCCGGAGGTAAAAAAAGAATAAACAAAGTAGTAGAACTAGGAGAGAATTGGTACTTTGGGATTGATGGCAATTTGACATATGAAGTAGGATTAGAAGAAGTAGTGAGAAATATTCCCAAGAATAGGTTGGTGTTGGAAACCGATTCCCCTTTTTTAACTCCAGTTCCATTTCGGGGTGAAATTAACAAACCAGGATATGTGAAATACGTGTACCAAAAGCTGGCAGAAATTTGGGGTATGAGCCTGGAAGAAACGGAAAAGCAAATTGACGAGAACGCAGGGAGATTGTTTACTTTAGATAATCTTGGATAATGTTTTCCAATTCGGATTTGGAAGGAAAGCGGTCGATGAGAGCGGCTTCGCCGTTGATAAGAAGAATTGTCTCACCCATGAAGCCCATTGAGTAGGGACGATTCATATCTTTGATATATTCTGGGTCGTAATCGACTTGAAGGCGTTGGCAAACTTCTTGAATGTTGGAAAATAATTGTTTACCTTTGGGAGTACCACGATCGTAGAGTTGAATTCGCATATTAGTTTATTATAGTACAAAATCCCTTGGTACTTCGTACCACCTTCCCTTTCAAAAAGGGACTACTTACGGACAAATATATTGTAAGTGTTCCACAATAAAGAGGCGATGGTCATGGGACCAACACCTCCAGGGACAGGGGTGATGTAGGAAGAAATTGGGGAAACTTGGTTGAAATTTACGTCGCCGCAAAGATGTCCGGATGAGTCGTAATTGGTGCCAACATCGATGACAATAGCACCTTTCTTGACCATGTCAGGTGTGACAAAGTTGGCTTTGCCAACTGCGGAGACTAAAATATCGGCATCAGCACAAATTTGAGACAAATTCTGAGTGTGGGAATGACAGATGGTGACAGTGGAATTGAGATTGTTTAGAAGGGCGGCTAGAGGTAGGCCAACAATGGGACTGCGACCAATAATGACGGCTTTTTTGCCCTGAACATCGAGTTGGTAGTGCTGAAGCATTTTTATGATTCCCAAAGCTGTGGCTGGGGCGAGAGCCAAGGGGTCGTTTTGATATAGGAGACCAAGATTGGTGGCAGTGAGGCCATCGGCATCTTTTTTGGGATCGATGGAATTGAGAATTTGGGACAAATCGAAGGAGGAATTGGGGAGGGGCAGCTGAAGCATGAAAGCAGTAACTTTATCGTCCTGATTGAGAGTTTTGATTAATTCGATAATTTGAGTCTGGGAAGAGTCGGATGGAAGCTGGTGGATTTGGCCATCGATGCCGACTATTTGAGCTTTTTTTTGCTTATTCTCGACGTATTTTTGAGAGGCTGGATCGTCGCCAACAAGAATGATGTCCAATCTGGGCTTGGAGTCTAAAGCGTCGATTTTTTGTTTTAGATCTTCGAGTAATTGAATGGAAAGTGATTTGCCGTCGAGAATTGTCATTTAATGGAGTGAGGTAAGAACCTCGTGGCCTGAATCTGTAATAAGAACGGTGTGTTCGAATTGAGCGGTTAGAGAATTATCTTGGGTGCGAACAGTCCAGCCATCGACGGGATCGATGTTGACGTGCCAATTGGAAGAGGCGTTGACCATAGGCTCGATAGTAAAGATCATACCGGGCTTGAGAATTGGTTTTTTATCGCCAGTGTCGAAATGGTAAACAAAAGGATCTTCGTGAAATTTAAGACCAACACCATGGCCTCCTAAATCTTTGA
This sequence comes from Candidatus Shapirobacteria bacterium, assembly GCA_003250375.1. Lineage (GTDB taxonomy): Bacteria > Patescibacteriota > Microgenomatia > UBA12405 > UBA12405 > SZUA-533. The sequence goes on from QKGR01000013.1 coordinate 9,109, forward strand.
CTACGGAAAAGCCGAAGCGCTTGACATAGGGTTCAATGACATGACCAACACAGAGATTGAGACTCTTGCCTGGTTGGAGGGATTGAATAGAAAGATCGAGAGATTCTTTGGTGCGAAGAAGAAGTTCCTCAGCTTTGGGACTGATTTTGCCAACAGGATAAGTAGCGGAAACATCGCCAAAATAACCGTCTAAAATAGTGGTGATATCGATATTAATAATGTCGCCTTCTTTGAGAACTTGCTTGGAAGAAGGAATACCGTGGCAAACTACATTATTAATAGAGGTGCAAATGCTTTTGGGGAATCCACCATAGTTGAGAGTGGCAGGAATGGCATGGTGATCGAGCATATATTTGTGAGCTATGTCGTTGAGAGAAAGAGTGGAAACGCCAGGACGGATGAGCTTGGAGACAAATTCGAGAGTCTTGGCTGCAAGTTGAGAAGAAAGCCTAATTTTTTCGATCTGGTCGGGTGTTTTTATGATAATCACTAGCTGTATTATACCGCTTAAGTGGGTTAATGATGATTCTTCTGATAAATATAATAGGAGTAGACAAAAAGAAAGAAAGTGGAAGAAAGTAGTGGAATAATAATGAAGAAAAAAGCAAGCTTGGGGAAGAAAAGTCCAAGCAGACCAATTAGGGCAGAAATTTTGAATAAAACAGAACCAAGTTGGTGAACTTTGTGCCAAACTAAATCGCTTTCCATAGTCCAAGGAGTGCGAATGCCAACAAACCAGTTTCGCTTGGTTTTGGAGAGGAGAAAACCAATGTAGTAATAGATGGCAGTGAAGGATGGGACTAAAAAGGAAATTAGGTTGAAATTTTGATAATAGTTCCAAAGACAGGTGATTAGTTGAAGATAGAGGAAAAATCCGAGAATAAAAATAACAAATTGACGATAATATTGTTCGAACTGAGAGAAATTCTTTTTGTAAGGATCGAGCTTGGGGAGAAAATGCAGACCAGCAAAAGAAAATAGAGAAATTAGAGGAATAATAAATAAGCCGAAAGCTCGCGAAGTGTAGTCATTAGGGTTGCCCTGCATGTCCCAATGAGTGACAATAATGTTTGGTAAACGATTGTTGTAATAAACGGCAATAATGACTGATAAGGAAAGGAATATTAGTGGCAATATATTTTTGCGAATAAATGTTTTGATCATTATTTAATTATATCAGCTTATTGCTGTTTAGTAGGGCTTTTTTATGTAAACTCTCAATAAAAATAGCAGACTATTGACAGCTTTGCTATAAACTGTAGAATTAAATTATAGGGATGTAATAGCAATTACATTTTTCTAGTATTCTAGGAGTATTGGATGTATCAGCATAATTTAGTAGAAGAGATATTATCGACGAGGTTCTTATAAATTAAAAATTAAACAAGGAGGATCTTTATGAAGATCGTAAGCTTAGCTACCGGCGGCGCATTGCTGCTGGCAACTGTTATACCAGCATTTGCATCGTTCTCGATGCCGAGTTTGGACCTGAATGGACAGGTGGTCTACACTCAAAATAGTAATTTCGCCCAATCGAATACTGGTGAAAACAGCCAGATGGTAATGGCAAAATCGGAGTCTGGTTATGGTGGACACAGATATAGCTATTGTAATAATGGTTGTGGATCGCCTACTTTAGCAACAGCCAATATGACAACTGGAAATGCCACTTCCACGGTCAACTCTGAGACTTTAGTGAATGCCTACCAAGGTGGTGGAAGCGGAATGATGATGATGGACAGACATCACTCTTCCGGCAGCGGTCTTGAAGTAAATCTTCAAGGAGTAGCAACACTGGGTGAAAACCAAGCTCTTTCCAATACTGGAATGAACGAACAGTATGGTATGGCTATGAGCAAAGGAAGCAGCATGACAGGTGCAACAGCCAATATGACAACTGGCAATGCTAATTCAAACATTAGAAGCACTACAACTGTGTATGCGACCAATGTCTCTCGAATGAGCCTTTAGTTAAATTAATTGGCCGAGCCCAGGACTTATGGGCTCGGCCTAAAGGCAGCTAATGAAAAAAATAAAAAGAATTGTTTTTGGACTGATGCTGACACTATTGTTTGTGAATAGTGGATCGTTATATTTGTTGGCCGAGGAATTGACACCAACAGCCACTCCAACAGAAACAATAGAGCCGACTCCAAGTCCGGAACAATTAAGTACCGAAACAATTACTCCAACAGAATCTATGACTCCAAGTCCGAGCGAAACAGAATCGAGTCCGACGCCAAGCGTAATTACAGTAGTGGAAAATGTTGACGGATCGAGTGCTAACACAGGCGACAATACATCGTCGAACAATGAAGCAACATCAAATGAAATACAGAGTGGAGAAGCAGACAGTGGAGTTGACCAGACGACAGTGGCAAATGGCGAGGTGGTGGCAAATAATGAGGTGGATAGTGGAGCAAATAGTGGTGGAAATGTGGCTGATAATAATGACTCAAAATTGACTATTATAACGACTTCAGATGCAGTAGCTTTTGCTAATTTGGTTAATTTACTAAATACAAAATTAATAGATTCGGAAGTTAAAATTACAGTAATTGATTTGGGGAGTAGTCAGGGGGATTTGAATTTATCGAACAATGACGAAGGAGTAAGTGTGAGCGGGACAAGTGAAGGGTCGGGACAATTGAGCGCGTTGAATAATGATGTGGAGGTGGCAGCCAACACAGGCAGCAATGAGGCAACAGATAATGCTGGAACAGTAATTATTGAAACAGGAAACGCAATTGCTTTGGCAAATATTTTAA
>QKGR01000050.1 GCA_003250375.1 Candidatus Shapirobacteria bacterium
AAGAAAGGAAAAGACTGGCTTGGGTGGTGGTGTGGTTGGTACTAGAGGTGTGGTGGTAGAACAGGCAGAACCAACATTGAATAGATTTCAACAAAGAGCGATGAATTTGTACTCGAAAAAATAATAAAATATTTTGTAATAAATTTAACAAAGCTAAATTTGGTGTGTAATTTGTGTGTATCTTAATTGTTGACAGGTGAGAATTCTTTGGTATCATCAGACTAATTCGAAACAGCAATATTGCTTTTGGTCCATGCCAAAAGCGGTATGGAAACAGAGAAGTAGTATTGTTGAAGTCGTCCTCGGGATTTTGCCGGGGTAGGTCTTTGACAATCCGAAAGTGTGAATATGTGTAAATAGTTCGATGTGTATATAAATCCTCTTGATTTCGCTTCGCTCAATCTTTCCCCTTTCACAAGGGGATGCTTTATTGAATATTTTTCGCCTATGTACTCCCTTGTGAAAGGGAGGTGTCCGAAGGACGGAGGGATTTTTATGAGTGTAACCCAATTAGATCAGTAAGACAGATCTCAGATTTCAGATCTCAGATGTCAGGAAAAAATTACTGGTTTGGTTGGGTTATACTCTCGTTTTAGAGTATGTAAAAACGCCCATAGAAAAGGAGATTATGATGAACGTAGCACGCTTGAATGCACTACAGAACAAAATCGACAGCGGTCAACAGTTGACCCCTGCCGAGTCGTCGGAATATGAAAGATTATATTCCGAAGCATGCAACCTTAATCGGTTGCAGCAGAGGCCTGTCACAGAGGCGAAAAAAGTGCCTGCGCGACAAGAAGTCGTCCGTAAACCTGAAGCTCGCATAAATGTGCGTCCTTCCGGAGGGCGGAGATGACCCCAAAGTTGAAACCGCTATCTCGCGAAGAGATGGAAAAGCTTGGGATTTACAAACCAGGCTCTCCTAAGCCACAAGGGCCTGGTAAGTTAATTCAGTCGAGCACGACAGTGGAAGATCATCGTCGTGCGATGCAGGAAACCCAGAATTTGACTGGTTTTTCAGGCGAAGACCTGGGTGATCTTCGCGGTTAACGGTAGGGAGCAGTCCGAAATTCTTCGGACTGCTCCACCCGGCCCGGGCGGGCGACCAGACAAAAACAAACACAAACCACAACACAACACAAAAAACGCACTTTCGGACTTTCGCTTTGGGGATAAGACAAATCCCTCTTTAATTCTCCCTTTCTCAAGGGAGAACATTAGTCGGGTAGGGTGAAAATAGTTTTGTCCAAAGAGAGAAGGTTAAAAATTTGATATTTTGCGTAAGATGAGGTAGAATTAGATATGGTAGATAAAATTTTTACTGTGCATAGAGGAGATGGGACGGAAGTGTTGGGTACTGCGAAGCAGCTGGCAGAAGACTATGTTTTTGCTGAGATTGTATGGGACAGTGTCCCGAGAGCGACTTTGAATGCGATTCTAAGAGAAAGAGGTCGTGGAATAGGGAAAACTTTTAATGTAGATGTAAGAACAAAACATACAAATCTATACCATCAAAGTAATGGATCTGGTCCGGGGCAGGTGAGGAGATAATATGGGAAAAAAGTGTGTGGACATTATGCATGATGTAAATGTTGGGGAAGTACCTGAGGGAAAACTAAATAGAATGAATCGAGTGGTTCGAACAATTTTTGTGCCGATTTACGGTGGACCAAATTTAGATGAGGTGGTTGGAAAAAAGTTAGTGGATTTGTGTGGAGTGTGTTTGGCGAGGAAATTGATGGATGGTGGGTTCAGAGGTGAAGGTAGAGTGCTTAGAGAATTGAATAATAATGATAGGGTTGCTTTTGACTTTGTTGTTCTGGCCGATCAGTGGTTGAGACATAGATAAGCAAGGGTGAATTTTTATTATAAGTAAAATTGTAGTAGAAAGAAAGTGTTGATTGCACTAGGGGTAGTGGGTAAGATAGGGACATGGAAAAACAAGAAGCTAAAAATGATAAAGGGATTCAGCAGGGGGTGTTGCCTGGATTTGGAATCGTAAGTACGAGTGACAAAATGACAATTCATGGTGCAGATGGAGATGAAACTTTAGCTGTTACACCTAGTGGTAGAAGAAGAAGTTCTAGTACGGCAGCAAGGTCTTCAGCAGCGCAACCAAGTGTAAAGACTACAGACAATTCTTGACGTGATCGTTTATTTGACAGGTGTGTAATTGTGGTGTAGAATCCGGCATAATTTAGATATGCCTACTGGACGTGAAATATACAATTCTGGAGTGAGGTTGGAATTTGCCAACAGTCCTAAAACTGGGATGGAATCTGATTCTGTTCAAGTGCTTGATTTGGGATCGATGTTGTCTAGTAGGGAGTTGCAGGGCAATGTGATGATGCATTTGAGGAATATGGCAAGAATGAGTTGTGGTGGTTTGCCGAAGAAAACAGCAAATATGATCGAAAATCGATTGGTCGGCAGATTAAAGTATTTAGTAAATCATCAAATGACTGGAGGTGATGAGTTTGAGGTTGTTGAAGATGCTTTTAGGGTGTACCAGAGGGAGGTTGTTCAAAATCCTGATAATTATAGAAATGGGATTGGAGATGTGGAAGCGATGTTTGGAGGTCAATATGTAAGATACTTAAACGGATTGATTGGAATGGGACAACGAGGAACACAAGTTCAATTAGCGACTATTGAACCAAGAGATTCGGTTAAATCAGATGGTGGTGGACGAAGAAATACCGGTTCTAATTTCGGAAATAGAAGAAGTTCTGAAGTGCAAACTCATATCAAAAATGAATTAAATGTGACCGAGCGGAGATTGCAAGATATGATAGGAAGGGCAAAACTTAGTCGGAAAGATAGAGGCAAAGTGGAAAAGTTAATGGAAATGTACAGAAGTCTTTATTCGTATATGGGAGAAGATTGTTTGTTGAAAAAAACTGATATTGCGGTTCAAGTGATGATGCTGGCAGGGGATAGTTGTGTGAAGGCATCAGTACTAATGGGACATCCAGATCATTTAAACACTATGACATGGTTTAGTCCGAGTGATATTGGCCCGATGTATTCGCAAGTTGAAACGAGGATTAAAAGAAACCATGAACTTGGAAAATTATATAAAGAACTAAAAAGTAGTTTTAGATATAAAACAGGGAAATCTGAGGCAATTAAAGACATGTTGTGTTTTTTGATGCAATTATTGTCTGAGGCGCAATATCAGCAATGGTTGGATATTTGGTCTAATAGGGGAGTGATGTATGCGGGTCCAGGAATGATGGTGAAGGATGCAAGTCCTTTTGGTGGAGGGAATTGTAAATAATAGGTTTGACAGGTGTGTAATTGTGGTGTAGAATTGCGCGTAATTTATAATATCAATTAGGGATTGAAATGTTTTCAAATGAAAAAATAATCAGTAGTTCGACTAAGAATTTGTTTTTTAGTATTTTTGGCGGTGTTTTGAGAGATGAGGGAAGAAAAGGTTTGTCTACTCGAAGAGTTGCAAACTCTGTACTGAGAAATAGCTACGATGGAGTGATTAGGCAATTATTATCTCAAAAGGACCCGATGATAGTCGAGGCCGATTTACCAGAAGAACTTGGTGCATATAGAACTTTTGAAAATAATGGCGTCATATACGCTCTTGGACTTGGACAAGCAAAAGTCGTAAGGTTTGGTGAAATTGGTTTGGGGATTGCTGACGTGGTGGTGAAAGAATTGGGAGTAGATGCAAACACAAAAGTACAGAGGGAAATTGGATCGGTACGACGTGGTGCTGTTGAGATGTCTTCATCTTTGCCAAACTTGGATCCATTAATTCCCTTTGTGATAAAAAAAAATGTCCCTAGAGAGATGGGTGTATTATTGAGAAGCTTTGTTGAGGCATCTTCGAATGGGGGAGAATCTAAATCTTTGGATGCTCTAAGAAAAGCTGGTGATAGATATGTGGGAAAACTGGGAATTAGAGATAGACAATTAACTGATGCTTGTAGACGAGTGGTCGATACTTTTCCTTTAGCAGTTGAACTAAACAGAAGTGAACAGCAGGGAGAGATTGGGAGAAGACGATAGGTATTTTTGGGATTTGATCGGGTCTTCGAGAAATTTAAATGTTGGACTTTATCCGAGAAGATCGGAAATGTCTAGAGGGGTGCTGGAGTATACAAATCAAATAGATGCTTGGTGGCAATCAAGATGTGGCGATGGGTCCTTACCGGATATGATGACTGATGTTTTTGAAGGTAAGAGTAGGTATTGTTGGCTAGGGGCGAAGAATGGAATTAATGTGGCAATCAGTAGAGTTGATGGAGTGGGTGGATTGACGAAAGTGGTGTTGAGAGGAGTTGGATCGAGAGTGGAAAGTTTTAATAGAAAAATGGATGTAGCTTTGGGAGAATTTACAAATGAAATTGGAAGTTGGCCTGGGGTGGATGTGGTGTATGGTTTGAATACAAAAAATCATTTAAGTCATGATCAAATGTTGGGCTTGTTTACATCGAGGACTGATGATTATAAATGTTTTGATAATCCTAATTTTATGAGCATAGTGGGTGGGAAGAAATATGCGAGTAAAAATTATTTCGACAAAAGAGAAGTACGAGAAAAAGGAATCGGTTTTAAAGGAATGGGTTGGATTGGACAGGAGACGAGAATTACCGAGCTGGTGTCAGCATATGCGAATAAACTGCAAGATGATATTGTTGGTGGAATTAAAAGTTCTTGGAAGATGTCGGACGGATTGTTGAAAGAGTTTTTGAGGGTGGCTGGAATAAAAAATAGAGAAGAAAAAGAGTTTTGGAAGATCTTTTTTGATCGTTGGGGGTACGCTGCTGCTATTGAGAGAAGTATGATGTATCGATCATTTTATGAGGATTATGCAGCTTTGCTTAGTAAGCAGGAGTGGTTGGAATATACAAATAGAAATAAGAGAACTAGTTTATACTAAAAACTGTTGACAAATACATATTGTTGGTGTATAAATTGTCGCAATATTAGAAAAAAATAGAAAAATGTCACATAGTGAAAGACAAGCGAAACAAAATGTAGCGAGATATCTTGAAGAAGATCAATTTTTTCTAGAGAGAACAAATAGAATAGGTGGATATGTTGAAGATTTGAATCAAGGGAAAGCTGGTGCATTGGCACTATCAGATGAGGATAGGAAGGAATTTGGTTTTGGTAGAATGGGAACTTTTAGTGGGGTTGATAGAGATAGGCTTAATTCGTCGTTGGCAAGGAAAGCTGTGGCAGGAGTGGTGTCGGCTAGGCTTGGAGTTTCCATCTTAGAGGGTTTGGTATTGAGAGGTGGGGGCGTGAATTGGGAGAAAACAGGAAAGAAGTTCGAAAAAATGAGCGGACAAATTAGACATGATTTTTATCCGAATGCTTTAGATATAAATACCACAATATTGGGTCCATTTAAAGAAGCAATGGAGTTAATACAGATTGCTCCACAACTTGACAAAGAGGCCGGGAAACTAGAACATGTATCTCAGAGGATGTTTGGTAAAGGAATTTCTTTGTTGAGTAGATTAGATCCAGAAGCGGCAGCTGAAATTGCTCAACAAGTTGAAAATTTGCAGCAAACAATTAGGGCAATGACAGGCAATTCGAGGGTAAGTTTTGATAATCTTGATTGGCCAGAATTGACGCTTCAAAATGATTATATAAAACCATGGCAAGTAGAAATGCAATTTAACCTTGCAAAAGATGGTGCAAGCGCCGAAGTGCCAAAAGAAATGAAATTGCGTAGGGAAAGGGCAGCTGAGGTAAAAAAATATACAAAAGAATTGAACAAATTGGTCGGTGGAGTGTTAGCAATTGAATCTGGAAGAGTTACTGATGATTTGTCGATATTATATAGATTAATAAGCATTTCTTTTAAGTTGGCTGGTTCTGGAATGATATTAGATTTGATTCAAAGACAGGCTAGTTTAGCTTCTGCTTGTGCATTAACATTAATACCGGCATCAAGGAATGGGAATTTGTCTAGAGGTATGGTTACCGACACTATCAGTCCAATATTTACCTCGAGAATTTCTGTCGATACTAGACCTGAAGACGCTGAACTTATGGAAAAAGCAAGAACACTTACGCGACAAGATACAAATAGATATTTAGATAGATTTAAAATTTAATCAATAAAAATGTCAACAGAAAAAGATCCAAGTAAGGGGAAAAGAGCTCCTTTTCCAAATTCAAATTCAAACAATGGAGGAGCTCCGGTCGGAAGCACTCCACAACCAGAAGTTGGGATCCCAGAAACAGGAGGATCGAATAGTGCTAAATCAACTGGACCAGTAAGAGAGACGGTCCCTCTTGAAGGTGTGGTGGTTGAAGGAGTAGGCGCTACTGCTGCTGGAGATCAAGTAATTGATGGTGAAGAAGTTAAAACTTCTAGTACTACTAAAACTGTGGCTGAAAGAAGGGCGGCAGCGAGAGAACAAAATAAAGCACCGGAGGCTCCGAGTGCGACGGTACCCATTAGTAGAATTGAATCTGCTAGTACTGGTATGATGTCTGTTTCTTTTTCTAATGAGGAAGTAAGTTTAGATGTAGAACAGATGAAGGTGCAGTTTGGTTTTTTTGCAACTGCACTTTCTCTGGCGCGAAGTATGGATCCGTCATTGTCAGATTTATCTCTTGAGGAACAATATGCTGCCGCTCTTAGACTAGTTGAGATGTCTTCTTTAGCTCGTAATATTCAAGAAGAATCCGATTCTCGCGTGTCACAGAAGAAGGCAGAACAGAAGATGTGGGAGAGACTATTTAATTTGTCTAGTGCTAGCCCTTGGGCTCGTATATTGGCTGAACCTGGAATTAAAGAAGCATACAGGAAGATGTTGGAGGATGCCAGGGTTGTTCATATGGCTAATACAATCAGGTCGAATAACTTAACTGCAGAAGATATTGACAAATTAAGTTATATTGGTAAGCAGCTAGCTGAAAGGGAATTTTTAAATAAAAGTATACAAGGTAGAGTTGCTCATGCAGAGCAAATGAATATGATTGCACAACAAGCGGAGAAGGATAAAAATGCAATAGCGAAGAGTAAAGGAGATTTAGAAAATATATCTGGTTTTATCGATAGTTTAAAAGATTCGGTGACTGGTTTTGTGGAAGACGGATTGAATGCATTGGGAGAGGGAACTAAAGGAGTTTTGGGTGCATTTATTGGTGATGAGGGGTTGGTAGATTTAACTGTTCAGAGAATTGTAGGGACTGTAAGAAGGTTCATTAATACTCCAGAAATGGTCGTACCAGCTGGAATGTTTGTTGCCGGAGTAATATCGGCTGAATTACTTACGAGCGCGGAACTAATTTCCGTAAGCTTGCCAGGTTTCAATTGGTATTTTGGTGCGACAACTGCTGGATTGTCGGCAATATTAATTGCACTAGTCAATAAATTCAGCGGTAATGATATTGATAATTAAAGGCCACTAAGGTGTCTATTGAAAACAAAACGAGAACGCCTCCAATTTTACGGATTGGAGTTCCTATGATGTTGATATTTGGTGGAATCGCTACTATTGGAGAGATTAATGCTATGGGTGGTTGGGAAAAAATAGTGGGGAATTTGAGTGTCAGGGCTGCATATTCTGAGAGTCCTAGTTACAATACTGAGGTTTTGAACAATTTTCCTGAAAACATTAGAAGGTGGTCGAATTTGATCTTGGAATATTCGGAAAAAAAGAACTTAGATCCGGTACTGATTGCGGCAGTAATGCTAACTGAAAGTGAGGGAGATCCAACAGCTTACTCGAAGAGTGGGGCGGTTGGGTTGTTGCAGGTGATGCCTTGTGATGGAATTGCAGCTGGATTTATGTGCGAGAATGGTCCTTGTTTTACAAAAAGGCCAACAATGGCTGAATTATATGATCCTCGACGAAATGTAGATGCAGGTACGGATATTTTTAAAGATTATTTGAGTATAAGTAATGGTAATGAAAGAGAAGCCTTGAGGTTATATGGGGGTAACTACAAAGGTAATAAGTATTATTATGCTGATAAGGTTCTACAAACAGCAGAACTGTATAGATAGTATGCTATAATCAGAAGTTAAAGATTTGGGGTATCATCCTGGGAATTTCCCGATAACCCCTTGGTGTCCGCACACTTTTATTATTTGCGGATGTTTAAAAAGGAAAAATATGGCAGAAGTAGCCAAAAAAGTAAAAACAAAAACTGTCAATAGGACAGGCAAAAAGTTAGTTAAAAAAGCTTTGGTAATTGGAGCAAAGAAGACCAAATCGGTCAATAGCTTGGATCAGATTAAGAAACTAAACGAAGAGACTAAATCGATTAAGGCCACAAAAGAAGTGGAGAAAAGATCCCAGGTGTCAGATGTCAGAGCTCAGGAAGACAATAGAGAAGAGAAAATCGAGAAGAAATATTCCCTAACTATTGGTCCAAGAGAATTGTTGTCGGCCGGGTGCCATTTGGGCCACAAAATTGCCAAAACCAATCCTCGAGCTAAGGAAAACATTTATGCTGCTCGCGATGGAATCCAAATTTTCGATCTTTTGAAGACTAAAGATGCTTTGGAAGATGCTTGCAATTTTATTTATCAATCGGTTAAAAGCGGTAAGAAACTATTGTTCTTAGGTACCAAAAGACAATCCAGAGAAGTAGTTAAGAGAATTGCAACTGAGAATAACATTGCATACATTACCGACAGATGGCTTGGTGGGACAATTTCCAACTGGGAACAGATTCGAAAGAACATTAAGAAATTAGTCGATCTTAGAGAAGGTGTTGAAAAGGGTAGTTTTAAGGATAGATCCAAAAAAGAACAATTGGAAATTTCCAAAGAAATTATTCGTCTAGAGAAAATTGTCGGAGGCTTAGTAGCTTTGGGCAATGATCTTTTTGATGTCATGATCGTAGTTGATGCTGGCTTGGAGAAGACAGCTATTAAAGAAGCTAAATTAAGGAAAGTGAAGACTGTGGCTTTGTGCGACAGCGACACTGATCCTTTTAAAGTTGACTATGCTATTCCTACCAACGACGACAATGTGAAGAGTATTTCTTTGATTGTGGAAGAAATTGGTAGAGCTATAAAAGCTGCAACTACTAATGTTAAAAAATAAGATTCATGAAGCATGATTCATGAAACATGAAGGAGAAAATAAATGGACCAAAAACAACTAGTTGAATCAGTTAAAAAACTCAGAGTCGAATTGGGCTTGGGAATGATGGAAATTAAGTCGGCCTTGGAAGAAGCCAATGGCGACGAGACTAAAGCCAAACAAATTCTTAAGGAAAAAGGATTTGCTAAAGCTGAGAAAAAAGCTGAAAGAGAAATTAAAGCTGGTAGAGTAATGACTTATGCTCATACTACCGGAAGAATTGGTGTAATGCTGGAGCTTCTATGCGAGACTGATTTTGTAGCTTCGAATGAGGAATTCATTGAAGTGGGCAAAAATATCTGTCTTCAGGTGGCTGCTATGAATCCTGAAAATGAAGAAGAGCTATTGGCTATGGAATTCATTAAGGATCCTTCGGTGAAGATCAAAGACTTGATCGTTGGATTGGTAGCTAAATTTGGTGAAAATATCCGATTGGGTAAATTCGCCCGATTCGAAGTTTGAAGTAAAGCCTGTAGTTGCTAATTAATCCCTCGTCGAAAGGCGAGGGATTTTGTTGATATATGGCCTGTTTTGTGGGATAATATTATGTATTATGACCGAACGGATTAATATTAGATGTAGCTATTGTCGACATATGACTGGAGCACAGGAGCCACAGATCAGAGAATTAAGAAGAAACTATACTTCGGGTAGAAGCTATGGAGTAGGAATCGGCTTTTCCTCTATGGGGCTAAGAGAGGCATCGGAGTCGGAAAGATGCTTATCTGTAAGATGTGGAGGCTGTAAAAGACTTGTGAAAGTCAGAGCTTAATTCTGATAAAATAAGGTGATATGCTAAGTTTCCAAGAAATAAAGTCCAGAATGGACAAAATCGTTGCTTTGTTTGTAGGTGATGCGGGGACTATCCGAACGGGTAGAGCCACGCCAGGATTAATTGAGAACGTGATGGTAACTGTGTATGGTGGCCAGAAAATGAGATTGATGGAGCTCGGATCGATTGGTGTGCCAGATGTACGTAGTTTGACTTTTCAGCCGTGGGATCAGGGACTACTTCGGGAAATTGCCAATGGAATCCAAGCGGCAAATTTAAATTTGACTCCGGTGGTGGATGGTCAAATTCTAAGAATGAGTTTGCCTATGTTGACGACTGAACAAAGAGAAGAATATGTGAAATTATTGAACCGAAAATTGGAAGGGGCTAGAGTAATGATTCGCGATGCTAGGGCAGATTATCGAAAAGATATTATGGATGCTAAAAATGAGAAATCGATTTCTGAGGATGAATTTAAAAGAGACGAACAAGAATTGCAAAAAATTACCGATGAATATGTGAAGAAGCTCGAGGAAATGTCGGGTAAAAAGGAAAAGGAAATTAGAGGAGAGGCTTAGAATAAGATAGAATAGAACAATGACAGATATCATAATCTTTATCGCTGCTTTATCGGTGCTGGTGTTGGTTCACGAATTCGGACACTATATTATGGCAGTGCTGAATGGAATTAAAGTGGAAGAGTTTGGGTTGGGATTGCCGCCAAGAATTTTTGGGAAGAAAATAGGGGAGACGGTTTTTTCCCTAAATGCTTTGCCAATCGGTGGTTTTTGCAAACTATATGGAGAAGATGGGGATAAGCAAGGAAATAGAGCCTTTAACAACAAAAAGCCATGGCAGAAATTTTTGGTGGTAGTGGGCGGAGTGGTGATGAATTTGGTTATGGCAGTTTTTATTTTTAGTGTGGTTTATGGAATTTTGGGTGTTCCTAAAGAAACTGATGTGGTGAAAGTGATTGGAGTAGTGGAAAATTCTCCGGCTGCAGAAGCGGGATTGAAAGAAGGCGATGCGGTGATAAGCGTGGAAGGAATTGAAGTTCACGAACCTGCAAAATTAATCGAAGAAGTTTCAAAATTTAAGGGTAAGGAAGTAGAGCTGATGATTAAAGACGCAGGGGACAGGGGACGGGCAGACCCGTTCTGTACGAGTACAGGTACGAGAGAACCCTCCTGAAGGAGAGGGGAGTATGGGGGTGGCGATTTCCAACACTGAATTGGAGAAAATTAAATTTTGGGAAATTCATAAAGGTGTAGTAGCAGGATTTAAAGAAGCCTATTATTGGGGAAAAATTATTGCCGATGGAGTGTTTAAAATGATTGCTTCGGTATTTAGAGGCCAAATTCCTGAGGATGTGGCTGGACCAGTGGGGATGTACAAAGCAACTTCGGCAATTAAACAAAATCAGGGTATTTTGGCTTTGATCCATTTCTTTGGAATAATTTCGGTGAACTTGGCGATTGTAAACATTTTGCCTTTCCCGGCTCTGGATGGAGGAAGAATTATTTTTGTGGCCTATGAGTGGATAAGAGGCAAGAGAGCCAACGAGAAGTTTGAGACGGCAGTAAACAATGTGGGAATGCTAATTCTATTGTCCCTGATCGTGCTAATTACGGTGAGCGATGTGATTAAGCTTTTTTAGATGTCAGATGTCAGATGTCAGATGTCAGATGTCAGATGTCAGATGGTAGTGTAATATTTATTACATGAATGATAATAAGTTTGAAGAACTAAAAGTTTGGAGAGTTGCACATGAACTTGTATTGGAAATATATAAAATTACGAAAGAATTTCCTAAGGAAGAAAAGTATTCATTAATTGATCAGATTAAAAGGTCATCGAGCTCAGTTGCTGCTAATATTGTGGAAGGTAATGAGAGAAAAACAAGAAATGAATATGTACAGTTTCTATTTCAAGCTAAGGGCTCGTGTGCTGAAACAAAATATCACTTATTACTATCGAGAGATCTCGGGTATATAGATGGCGATAATTATACGAAATTAAACTTAAAAGTAGTTGAAGTTAGTAAAATGTTGACAAGTTTAATTCGTTACTTGAAACAATAGAACTGAGAACTGAAATCTGAGAACTGAGATCTACTTAATTGGAGTGAGTTCGATGAGAAGTGCGGTGTTGGCTTCCATATAGAATCTTTCGGTGAGCATGGAGGAAAGGGTTTTTGAAGTTCTGGAAGTGGAATTGCCAAGATACTCGGTGGTTTTAATTGTATAGCTACCGGGAGATAGACCTTGGAAGGTGACAGGGACAGTTTCGACATGAGAACCACGAGAATCGTAGTTGACCAACATGACTTGGATAGTTTCTTGAGACTTGGTGGCAATAGCGGTGACCCAGGAGCCGTCGCCCCAGGAGGACATTCGATTGCCTTGGAGTTTGTTTAGGAATTGAATGGCGTAGAATCGGGGTTTTGGCTTAGCACCATTGGAAGGGTGGGTGATGAGGCCCCAGCCAGATGAGTTATCGGCTCTTTTGGTGGGTCCATCGACAATTTCAAAAGGAAATATTTTGTGGAGTTTGCCGGCTAATCGAGTAGAAAGGGAAATGAGGTGGATGCCAGAAAGGTGATTGTCGTACCAAAAATCGGGCTCGGGATTTGGACCAATTTCGGTAATTATGCGTTCAATGTTAGCCAGGGAAGGATTTTCGGACATGATGTCGATGAAACTATTGATGTCTTTTTCGAAATCTTCCATATTTTTTGAATACTTATGCCAAGAAATGAAGTCGAGAGGAACATTGGCTGTTTGAGAAGTTTTGACCAGGGATTTGATCCAGTTGGCATAAAAAGCGGTGGTGGCCGGGCCACCAACTTTGTAGAAGCTACCAGCAGCGCCGTCTCGGACGGCGCGGGCGGATTGGATATATAGAGTGGTGTAGTTGGGTGATTTACCATAGTGCCAGCCACCAAAAAGATCGGGTTCGTTCCAAACTTCATAATAAATACCTTGAATATTTTTTTCGACAGAATAGCGATGAGCAGTGGCTTTGACTAGGGAATACCATTCGTTCCAATCTTTGGGCTCACCGGCATTTTGACCATTTTGGGCCATGTTGGCGGTGGTGTAGGAAAGGGACAGTAGGGGCTTGGCACCAGTGGAGGTGATTGAGTTGATGACTTGATCGAGCTTAGAAAAATCGTAATTGCCTGGCCCTTGGTTGACTTGGTAATAATCAAATAAATGATCGACACGAATGAGTTTGGGAGAGAGTTGTTTGACTTGGGAGGCGACTGGTCCAATCATGTCGACAGCTTCTTCGCCACCTTGAGCTAAATTTTGCCAGAGGACATTGGGGTTGCCACCGGCCATTTCGGGGGTGATTACTATGTTGGCGGGCGCACCAGCTGCGCCTTTGCGGATGTCATAAACTTTTTTGATAGCCATGACTAGAATAGGGAGAACAATTATTAATATGATTAGTTGCTTGAGCTTCTTTTTTTGATTGTTTTGTGAGGACATGATAGTTCAGTATAGAAATGCTGTTTTTGAAAGTAAAGACGATAGACGCTGTGAAATTTTTTACGTTTTGATCTATTGACGCTATTGGTCAAAAATGGTTTACTGATTTCAGCATATTGCAGTAATTTAGGTAAAAAAATAAAAAATGAACCGAAAAATAGGTAAATTAAGAAAGATTACTAATTTTTTTAGGTCCAGTGCGGGTATAGCTCAGCTGCCTTTGATGATCGGACTTTTGATTATGGCGATTGCGGTGCCAGTAGCTACTAAATTGGTGCAAGAAAATCAGAATCCAGAGAATAGAGCATATGAATCACCTGAGGGTGATATTTGTCCTTCTGGATACTATGCGTGTAATACAGGATGTTGTAGGGTGGGGACTGCACCTACTTCTCCTCCGCAGGAAGACAAACCAAGTACAAAATCGTGTCCTGCTTATACAAAGTGGACTTCGACTTGTGCTTGTGTGTCATATGCAAAATCAACAGTTAGTTCGTCGACAACATGTCCGACAGACGCGAATTGTAATGCTGAGACTGCTAAATGTCCTTATACTCCAACAGCAGTGCCGACTACATTGTTTGCTGAATGTCTAAATACATGTGCTAATTCATGTTTACAGAATGGCTCGACGTTTGGAAGTTGTAGTGGTGATGGTACTTGTAATTGTAATCCTGTCCCTACAGCCACAAAAGTTCCAACAGTAAACACATCTCCTACTGCGGCGGTGGGTAGTTGTTCTTCGTATAAAACTGGTTATGTTTGTGTTGGTAGTACTAGTAGATATTGTGAGGTTCAGGGTGATGGTTCTAAAGTTTGGGTACCAGCTAATGAGGAGATTTGTAAATACGGTTGTGATTCTACTACTGGATTGTGTAAAGTAGCTCCGACTCCTGTTTTGAAAAATTGTTCTGGCAGCTATACATGTATGTTTACTACTGGGGGGACTATTTATAATGGTTGTCCTGCTTCGAAACCATACTATGGTGGAACGTGTACCTTTTTAGACTCGGGACACTCGAGTGCTCCTGTTGATGGTATTTGTTGCGCTCCTGGTGTACCAGTTACATTAACACCTATACCAACTGTTTGTAGTTCATCATCTGCGGCATCATGTGTTGGTAAGAAACCAGGATCTGCTTGTACTGTTGCAACTGCTACTGATGGGTTATCTCGCCTCTGTGTGGCTGATTCTACTGCAGCATGTTCTTGTGTTTTGGGTACTCCAATTACAACTACAGCTCCAACAACAACTCCTGTAAAGGTACCGTGTGAAAGTTATTCGATTCAGCAGTGCTCTAGTGTTAGTGGATGTGAAGTGCTTTCTATTAATACTCAGTTGCGCTGTGTAAGTAAAGGAAGTGTGCCAACTTCTACAAGAATTCCTACATCTACTAAAACAACTGAACCAACATTACCAAAGCCATCAATAACGACTGCAAGTTGTACCATGGGTCAGAAGAAGTGTTCGAACTCGAGTGTAAGAATGGAATGTGGATTTAATGAGCGTGAAGAGGTTGCTTGGATGTATTTCGGATGTCCTACGGGTAGTAGTTGTTCAAATGGAACTTGCGTGAATGCATCGGGTACTCCTGCTGTTAAAAGTTGTACTGGAGAGACTAATCGTTGTGTCTCTGATTACTATCGTGGTTATTGTAAGAGTAATGTGTGGACAACAGAGTATTGTCAGTATGGTTGTACGAATGGAATTTGTGATGCGGCAACTGGGTGTGGTAATGCGCAAGATGTGGGTCAAAAGAAGTGTTCTAGCGACACTGTTCGTATGGAATGTGGTTATAATGAACGCGAGGAAATTGCATGGATGTATTTTGGATGTCCTACGGGTAGTAGTTGTAAGAGTGGTACTTGTGTTAACACGTCGGGTACTCCTGTCGTAAAATCTTGCTCCGGGGAAACTCAAAGATGTTTGTCCGATTTCTATAGAGGTTATTGTAGGAATAATGTCTGGACTACTGAGTACTGCGCTAATGGTTGTACGAATGGAGTCTGTGACACAAACACACCTCCATATACTGGCAATCCAAGTGTGCCGACGAGTACCTATCCAAACGATGATAATGATAATCGACAATCTACAGCAACTCCAACTTCTCCATTGTCTTGTAATGGACAACCGAAGCCTGCTGAGAAATGTAGTGTAAATGGTAATTTGGAAATTGATCCAAAATGTGTAAACAACGTTTGGGACTACAATATCCAGACATGTAATCAGAACGGTAGGGAAGAGGTGTGTGGTGGAGAGTGCTATGTGTGTAACTCTGCTGGTGGATCTTGGACCAAAGATCCTAGTAAATGTGTCAATATGATGTGTACTCAATGTCCTGCCGGATCGGGTGGAGACAAATCGAAGGGCGACGCTGATTGTAATGGCATAATCGACGTCAATGACGTATCGATATGGCTCCAGGACTTTAAGAATAGTGAACTAGGTACTACTTACAGCACTAGCTGGAGAGCTGATTTTGACTGCAATGGAACAGTCGATGTTAATGATAAATCCATATGGAGAACACAATTTTTATTGGGTCTTTAAGGAGATAAAATGAAAAACAAGGAAATAATATTCGTAGTCTTGTTAATAATCTCCTTGGTGGGGGCACTATTCTTAGTTCGCCAACGTCAGGAGTTGAGGAGAGGAGCCTATTATTCAAACGGTAGGATTATTCTTCAACCGGAAGATAGAATAGATGCCGCGGTGGGTGATGATGTAACAGTAAGAGCTTTTTTTGATAGTCCGTCGGGGACAATGGTGGACAATGTTCATATGGTGCTTTGTTATGGTGATCAAATTGATCTTCCAGATTCAGAATTGGCTTCGAGAGTTGAATTTGTAGCAGATTCTGGTTTGGTTAATGACGACAATATTGTGCTAAAGAAAGAATATGATGGTGAGAATTGTGTTAACGTCATTGCTATGGCCAATAATTCAGCCACACTGAAGGACGGAATTAATCACTTCGCTACCGTAAGATTTAGAGCTGTAAGTACTGGTAATGGAAACATTACTATTAATACGGACAGAAGTAAGATGACCGGTAGTAATCCAGACACTGAAAGTACAGATCATAATATAGCTTTGGAAGTAACAAATGCTTCTTACTCTATTAGTGCGGCGAATGATAATAACGACGATTCGAATAATAATGATGATTCTAATAACGATAATGATGACACTAGCTCCGGAGCTGATTCTCAGTTGAATTATAAAATTAGCTTTTCGGGAGTAAAATCGACTGCTAAATGTGCTGACAATTGGAATGTAAAAGTAGTTGTGATGGGAAATGGTAAGAATGTAACTTTAAACGATACAGTTCATAGAGATGGCGAGCTAGATGGAAGGGCTGTTTACCGTGGATCGGTAGTAGTGCCAAACTATGCTCAATATGGTAGTAAGGTGGCTGTATTTGTAAAAGGGCCAAAGCATTTGCAAATGAAATTTGGTGAGGATAACCAAAGTGGTGTGTATAACACTGCCGGTGGGGAAATCAGCTTAGTTTCGGGAAACAACAGTAAGGTGTTTAATTTTGCTAAATTGCCTTTGCTAGCTGGTGATGTGGTTGGCAACAACAGCACATCTCAAGATGGTGCCATTAATGCTGTGGATTTCTCATATATTAAAACAAAGGCTTTAGCTCATGAGAATTTTAACGATGGTACTTATGTGCTAGCAGATCTTGATGGAAACTGTTCGATGAATAGTAGAGATGTTGATATTGTTCGACAATCTTTAAATGAAAAGCAGGGTCAGTTATATTAATTAGTAAAGGAGAATATAATAATGAATAAAGATAATATTTTGAAATTTTTAATACCACTTGTGGCTGTGGTGGTGATACTTGAGAGTGTCATCATTGTCTCGGGAATGACTAAAAAGAGCAGTACGTCGATGATGACAGGTTCTGAAACTCAGACTCCGACGATGGAAGAGACGAAAAAAGCTGAAGTTAAAGATGCGGTGGCAGACATAGTTTTTGGTTTGGACAACAAAACAATGCAAGTTGGAAAGAAATACACAATCAATGTCGATGCTTATGCTAAGAAAGATTTTGACATTGATGCAATGGATTTGTTTGTAAAATATGATCCTGAGGCCTTTGATGTGTCGGCTTTAACTTATGGTGATACTGAACTTGGTAAACCTTTAACTGGTAAGGTGAGTAAGGACAAGGGTTTGGTGGTGGTTAATTATTGGATTGCCGATGCTAACGGATATTCATTTAAGATGAATAAATTAGTAAATTTGGTGGGCTTTAGTGTAGTACCTAAAAAAGAGGGTAGTTTTAATTTTGAAATTGCTACTGGTAGTGGTGATGGGACTTCTGATAGTATGATAGTAGAAAAGGCTAGTTCGAAGGTTTTACCTTTCGCTAGCAACCAATTAACTGTTAATGTGTCAAAGTAATTAATGAAAAACAGAGCCTTCTTCATTAGTTTAATGGTGCTTCTTGCACTGTTTGCAACTAATGCCAAAGCTGCCCAAGCTGGCCCTCATTTAACTCTTACTCCATCGACTGATTCTAAGTCGGTAGGGGATACTTTTGAGGTAATTATCGGTGTGAATTCTGAGTCGGAGACTTCGGCGGCAGTGGATGTGTTCGGCACATTCGATGCAACTAAAATGGAAGTAGTATCGATGGAGAAGGTACCTGATGCTCAGGCGGCATTTCCATTTGTAACCGAAACCCACTATTCTAATTCGACGGGTAAGTTTGATTTTGCTTGTTCTCCTTCTAATTTGAACAATTTTGAAGATACGGCAATTAATGGTTCTTTGGTTAAAGTAGTGTTTAGAGCAAAAGCGGCTGGAGTGGCATCGGTAAACTTTACTTGTACGGCCGGCTCGGAAGCTGATACTAATATATTTAAAACTTCAGGCGCTGATGTGGTGGACTGTGCTAGCAATCAGAGTGGATCTTATACCATTAATCCTGGGGTAGGTGGTGACACAACAACAACTACTACTTCAACCCCAACAACAGCTACTGAATTACCAGCTACTGGAGCTGTGGGAACTACATTTGGATTAGTAGCATTTGGGTTGGTAAGTTTGGCTTCAGCTCTATTTTTGAGATTAATTTAATATGAACGGAAAAAGCACCATAAAGACCATATTGGTGATGGTAATTCTGATATTGGTCGGCGTTCTGGGAGTGCTGGGAATAAACACAGTACGAACGTATATGAGTGGTGCGGCGGTAGGATATGAACCTAAGGGAGTTAACGCTAAGGCTAACGGGGATGGCAAGAGTGCTGAGGTTACTTGGACAACAGAAAAGCCGGTAATGGCAATTGTGGAGTATGGTACAACGCCTGCCAGTTTACTTTTGAGAGCAGTGGAAACAAGTCAGGAGACAAGTCATAAGGTGACGATTAGTTCTCTTAAGCCGAATGTGAACTATTACTACAGAATTAGAGTTCGAGAAAAAGATAATGAGGATACTATTTACGATAACAATGGTATACCTTTTAATTTCACAACAAAGGTGGATGCTAGTGCAGCGGCTGAAATAAGTCCGACAATGGCAGAAGCTAAGCCAAGCGTAGCAGTTGCAGCACCAACAGTAGCAGTTTCGGGTACTCAGGCGACGACCTGCAATAGGACAACTGATTACAATAAAGATGGCACGATTAATTCTAGAGATATGATTGAATGTATGAAGAATGGAGGAAGTACTAACACGACGGCTTCGAGCCCAACTCCAAGCTCGGCAAGTGGCTGTAATAGGTCGACTGATTACAACAAAGATGGGGTAATCAACAACGCTGATTGGTTTAAGTGTTTACAAGACAATCCAAGGTAGTGTAAAATACCACGATTATTAAAAAGGAGGTGACTCATGCCAATAATTGTCAAGAAAAAGAAAAATGAATCGAAAGACGATTTAATCGGCAAATTCAGAAGACTTTGTATTGAAGAAGATATAACCGAAGAGGTTAAAAAAAGAGTGGCTTATTCTAAGCCATCCGAAGAAAGATACGCTAAAAAGAAAATTAATTTATGGCGTAAAAAATGCCGTAAAAGAGCTAAAAACTCTAGAAGACATGCTTAAAGATAAACTAAAACAAGATAGTTTTGATGCTTTAAAAGCAAGAGATCAACAAAGGGTGGATGTGTTGAGATTTTTGATATCTCTAATAGATAAAAAAGAATTAACACTTCCACCTGGAGAGATGAATGAAGCGGCTGAAATAGCTGTGCTTCAAAAGGAATTGAAGAATAAAGAAGAATCAAGAGAAATGTTTAGGACTGGGGGTAGGGACGATTTGGTAACCCAGATGGATTATGAGATAGAGATAGTTAAGGCTTACTTACCAAAATCATTGGAAGAATCGGAAATTGTGGCTATGGTGCAAGAAGCAGTGGCTAATTCGGGGATGAATTTTGGAATGGTGATGAAAGAAGTGGTGGGGAAAGTGGCTGGTAGAGCTGACGGGTCGACAATTTCCCGAATTGTAAAAGCTGAATTGGAAAAGAATAATGGATAATGTGATTTTGATTAAACACCCGAAGAATTGGGGGCTTGACGCGGAGATTGTGCGGAGATTGACCCAAAAGGCTTTGCTGACACGAGGATATAAGAGCGACACTGAAGTAAGTTTGCTATTTGTGGGCAGGAAAAGAGCCAAGGAATTGAATATGAGCTATAGACAGAAAGACTATATTCCTCAGGTGCTAGGATTTCCTTTGTCGATGGATAGGGATGTAGATGGGGTAATTAGACTGGGGGATATTGTGATTTGCACTCAGAAGCTGAGATATGAGATTGAATTTCAGAAGAGTGATATGGAAACGGTGTTGTATGAATGGCTGTTGCATGGGGTGGATAATTTGCTTAAGGGCTAGGACCGCAGAATTTCTGAAATAGAAATAGCTGACATAGTATAAGTGAGTTGAATAAAGCAGAGTGATTGTCCATAATGGATTCATGGCTGTGTTTCATCTTAAATATCGTCCCCAAAAAATTTCCGAGCTGGATTCGGTAGAGGTACGAGAGACTTTGCTAACTATTTTTTCCAAAAAAGAATTACCTCAATCATTTTTATTTTCGGGACCAAAAGGATCGGGAAAAACGTCGGCGGCTCGAATCGTGGCTAAATTAATTAATTGCGAAGATCCAAGCAGTGGAGAACCTTGTGGAAAATGCGGTGCTTGTAAGACAATCGAAAAAGGGAGATCGACAGACATTGTGGAAATTGACGCGGCGTCGAATAGGGGAATTGACGATGTGAGAGTGTTGAGGGATCAGGCGTATTTGCTGCCGACTAGTTTGAAGAAGAAAGTGTTTATTGTGGACGAAGTACACATGATGACCAAAGAGGCATTCAATGCGTTACTGAAGCTTCTGGAAGAGCCTCCGGCCCATACGACATTTATTTTGTGTACGACCGATGCTGGGAAAATCCCAGAGACAGTGCTGTCCAGATTGGTGAGAGTTAATTTTAAGAAAGGAAAGAAGGCTGAGGTGATTGCTTCTTTGAGAAGATCGATGACTGGAGAGGGAATGGAAGTGAAGGATGAAGTGTTGGAGTTGGTGTACAAAAAATCGGAGGGGAGTTTTAGAAATGCTCAAAGAATGTTGACAGAAATTGTAATGGAACTGGGCGATGAGGTGGCTGATTTGGCAAAAGTGGAAAATTGTAGAGCAATCGGATTCGGTGGCTATGCGGTAGAGGAAATGGAAGTGGACTTAATGGCCAGGAGGGCAGGAATAATTTTGGAAAAATTGGAGATTATGGCCGAGAAAGGCGGAGATTTTGGAGATTTTAGGAATAAGTTAATTGAATATTTTCAAAATAGAATGCTTGGTTTTTATGGTGTGGGGGAAGAGGGAAAGGGGGATTGGAGTTTGGCTGAACTAGTAAAATGGCTAAATTTATTGATAGTGGCTGGGAAAAGTGAAAAGGACACTGAAGTGGATCAGTTGCCTTTGGAAATGGCAGTGGTGGAGTTTTTGGGGAATGAGGGTTCGTCAGAAAGTCAGTCGATCAGTTCATCAGGAGAACATAATAAAGAGAAACAAAAAAGTGAAGAAAAGATCTCAGATATTAAATCTCAAGTGACAGTGGAGGAAAATGATAATGAAGAAGAAACGAAGGAAGAACTGCATGTGGTGGAAAATGTGAACATTGGGGTGGGGGAGTTGGAAGCGGTGTGGGGGAAACTTTTGAGCGAAGTTAAGCCCTTTAATCATTCTGTGGAAGCGTTTTTGAGATCGGCTAGGCCAAGTGCGATTGAAAGGAATACGGCAGTGATTGAAGTGTATTATCCGTTTCATAAGGATAGACTTAGTGAGGATAGGAATCGAAGGATTGTGGAGGATGCAATTAGAAAATTGTTGGAAGTGAATTTGCTAGTGGAATTTGTAGTTGCCAAGGATAAGAAAGAGCCAATAGTAATCGACAACAATACAGATGTGAATCAGGTGCTGGGGGAAAGTAATGACGGAGAGAGTGGGGAAAAAGAAATTTTTGATATTGCCAAAGAAATTTTTGGATAATTTGCTTTGATATTTGTAATATTTATTACTGTTGAACAGCAATAAATTGACTAAATTGGATTAGTGAGTGGCAGAATCTCTATCGAACATTCGAATGGGGGGAAGCTGCCAAGAAGAAACGGGTATAGAAGAGAAGATGATCCGACAAGAACTCCGGATTGGTTGATGACTTTGATAAGAAAGAAACAGGGCGGAAGATCGGTAATTTTACCAAGCCGTGATATAGATAATTTTCACCATTTAGTGTCGGCAAGCATGCTGGTGCGTCGGGGGCAGGACCCGCATATTGAGGCAAACGTAGTTGGTGTTTGTTTGGAAGTGCACGCGTTTTTGCATCACTTAAATATTATTATGGGTGGCGGATTTGAGGAAGAAAATGCATATAGAGCAATTGAAGGGGTAATAAGGACAAAGAAGGATGTTGTGATAAGACTTCATAGGCTTAACGGTTTACTGAAAGATAGCAGTTTACAAAATGAATGGTTGGGAAGACTACGTAAGCCGATTGAATTTGGGCCTCTTGGCGGAGAGAGTGGA
>QKGR01000042.1 GCA_003250375.1 Candidatus Shapirobacteria bacterium
GCCGTGTTCCCCTTCATAAGGGGAAACAAAGATGTGGAATAGTAGAAATTAAATTTAGTCTGGGGAATATTCGGACCAGGTGACGTTGGCTTTTGCCCAATCGATGAGTTGACGAGTGTCGCCAAAGCGGTCATCACTATTGGCAACGACACTAATTAGATAGTGACCATTGAGATTGATGAAACCGACAAAAGCACCCTTGGCTTCGGGAGTCCAACCTGTTTTGAGGCCTTCAATTTCGGGAACGACTCCAAGAAGTTCGTTGGTGGAAGTAAGGTGGTGACTGATTTTGCCGGAAGTGTCGGTGACTGTGACTTCTTTTTGACGGACAATGTCGCGGACGATGTTGCTTTTGAGTGCCAGACGAGCCAATTGGGATAAATCGTAGGCAGTGGAATAGTGATCGGGATTGTGGATGCCATCGTAGTTGGTGAAATGGGTTGATTTTAGACCATATTTGGCGGCTAATTGATTCATTTCTTGAACAAAGCCTTTGGTACCTTGCGTGTGATATTCAGCCAAATTATAGGCGGAATCGTTGGCTGAATAGACAAGAAGAGCAGTAACCAAATTGCGGATACTAATTTTTTCGCCAACGCGAAGCTCCATGACTTTGCCTTCGCCATACTCATTTTTGACAGTGATGACTTCGTCGAGAGGATAGATGTTGAGAGCGGTGAGAGCGGTGGCTAGTTTGGTGATGGAAGCGGGATAGATGCGAGCGTCCTGATCGTGGGAAAGAAGAATTTTGTTGGTGGCCGAATCGATGAGAATGTAGTTGGTGGAATTGAGAATTGGCTGCGAGGTTGATTGGGAGACTTCGGGAAGGAGCGGGTGCTTGTAGGTTTGGAGCTTGGTGAGGTCGGAGGACAACACTTTCCCACTGGGGTAGAAACGCCAATGGGAAAATGAAGGCAGCCAAAAGAGGTTGAGGACAATGAGTAGAACAATAGCAATGAGAAAAATTCTTTTGACTGGCATGAGACTTAACTATTATGCATTATTTTCCTCTGAAAGAGCTCGTTTTACTTGAGGTTTTAGTTCGAGGCCGACATCGTCGAGCTGTTTTTGGTCGACGGTGCTGGGAGCATTCATCATGAGGTCGACACCGTTGGAGGAAAGCGGGAAGGCGTAGATGTCGCGAATGTTGGGTTCGTCCAGAAGAATCATTAGTAAACGATCGATGCCAATGGCCCAACCGCCGTGAGGAGGAGCGCCGTAGTGAAAGGCTTGGTAGAGTCCGCCAAATTTTTTGATGACCTCTTCCCTACCATAGCCGATTTTTTCGAAAGCTTTGACTAAAGTTTCTGGTTCGTGATTGCGAATGGAGCCAGAGGCAAGTTCGAAGCCATTCATAGTGAGATCGTACTGATAGGACTCAATTTCGAGAGGGTCCTGAGTGTCGAGAGCTTGAGCACCGCCTTTGGGCATGGAGAAGGGATTGTGACCAAAGTCGAGTTTGCCTTCGTCGTTGATGTCGTAGAAAGGAAAGCCGGTGACCCAATTGAAAGACAGGACATTGGGATCGCGAAGTCCGAGAAGATCGCCTAGCTGAAGACGAAGAGATCCGAGAGATTTGTTGACGATGTTTTTGGAATCGGCGACAAATAAGATTAGATCATTCTCATTGGCAGAGAGGGTGGAAATAATTTGGGATTGAAGCTCGGGAGAAAAGAAGCGAGCCACACCAGTATCCAAAGAAGTTGAGGAAATAACTTTTGTGTAGGCCAAGCCTTTGGCACCTTTTTCTTTGGCATGATTTTCCAATTTCTCGATTTGGGATTTGGAAAATTCTGCACCCTTGGGAACTACGATTGCTTTAATGAGAGTGGCATTGTTGAAAACATTGAATTCACTTTTGCCTTTGAGAAGATCGGTGAGATCCTGGAGTTCAAGGCCAAAACGAGTGTCGGGCTTGTCGGAGCCGTATTTGTCCACGGCCTCTTTGTAGGGAAGGCGAGGGAACGGGAAATTGGCAATAGTCTTTTGGGGAGCAATGGTGGAAATGGTGTCGCGCATTAATCTTTCGGCGACATCGAAAATTTCATCCTGAGTAGGAAAGCTCATTTCAATGTCGATTTGGTAGAAAACGCCAGCATGACGATCGGCTCTGGGGTCCTCATCGCGAGCGCAAGGAGCGATTTGAAAATAGCGATCGACGCCAGAGACCATAAGAAGTTGTTTGAACTGCTGAGGCGCTTGAGGTAGGACAAAGAACTGGCCCTTGTGAATACGAGAAGGTACGAGAAAATCGCGAGCGCCTTCGGGAGAAGTGCTGGTGAGCAAGGGAGTGATAACTTCGGTGAAGCCGTTTTGGTCCATCCAATTGCGGACAGCTAAAATGTACTGATGTTTTTTCTTGATAATATTTTGGAGTCGGGGTCGACGAAGATCGAGATAGCGATATTTGAGGCGAAGAGATTCGTCGATCTGAACACCATCGTTGTCCAAAGGGAAGGGAGAAACTTCTGATTGATTGAGAACGGTAATCTTGGAAGCGATAATTTCGATAGTGCCGGTAGGAATTTCTTTGTTGACGGCTTTGGCATCGCGAGCGACAACTTGGCCTTCAATTTCGATGACCCATTCTTTGCCGAGAGTGGCAGCTACTTGGTGAACCTCTTTGGAGTCGGATGAGTTGACAACAACTTGTAAATTGCCGGTCCAATCGCGGAAATCGATGAAGATTAGCTGACCGTGGTCGCGGATGTTTTGAACCCAACCTTTAAGCAGGACAGACTCCCCTATTTTTTGGAGAGTTTCGATGGCTTTTGTGCGTTGCATAAATCCTTTGGTACTTTGTACCATCTTTCCCTTCACAGGGAACAATAATAAATAATCCGAACGCTCGCTTTTTTGAGCTTCGCTACGGATTGTGTCTTTAGGCAAAATTTGTCGTCTACGACTTCAAATTTCGACCTAAAGAAACGAAAAAACCCCCGGTGTGTCGGAGGTGTGGAATTACGAAAATAGGATTTTCGTGCTCCGTAATAATAACGACACACGTTGATCTATTTTACAGTTAATCTTCTGTAGGGTTCTAGTAGGTTGCCCGTTCTTCCCTCAGCATCGGCGGTGTTGGCGCCTAATTTCGCTTTGTTGTACTATTTTACATTATGTCGGGGAGTTATGCCATATTGTGATGGACAGGGATCGTCTTGGAACTCAACTCGATTTGGGTCGATATAATAGAAATTATGACGAGCATGTTCGATTAATTCGATTCCCGCTACTTCTAACTTTTTTCTAACTAAACGTAGATATTCACGAGTGTTCTTTTCACCCTTACCTATTTGAGCTGAAATTAAGCGGATGTCCGCAGGTGAATACATAACAAGAGATTCTATTAAGCGAGCTTCCATTATCGTAAATCTAATTGTTTCATTGCCATCTATTTTGACTCGAACTATTTTTTCTGAACAAGGCATTAGTTAGTGGGGATAATTTCTTTAATTATAAGCTGGGGAGTGCTGCGATTGTTCCAGATGTTGACCGAAAGGGAGGCAATCAAATTGACTATTTGATCGGGTTGGATCTGGTCGAAAAGCTGGCCTTGTTTGAAGGCAATGGCGCTACAGGTCCCACCACGGCGGGCAAGAGTGTCCAGAACACTAGGGGTGGTGGTGTCGACTAAATTGAGGGAAAGGTGGTCGCCAGTGGCTCCGACCAGCCTTTTTTGGCGAATTTGGATATTTGGGAAATAGAAGAGAGGCTCGGGATTGGCCAGGCCAAAGGGGGCTAGTTTTTGAATTTCATTGTAATTTTGGACAGAAACGGCCGAAAGAGACATAGGAGCATCGACGTCGAGATGGGGAGTGAGGTGCTGACCATTGAGCTTTGAATTTATATATTCAGTTAGTTTTTGCTTGAGAATGGGGATGTTTTCATCTTTGATGGAAAAGCCGGCAGCCCCTGCATGGCCGCCCAAATCGACAAATAAATCGGAAAATTGACGAAGAGCTTCGATGATATTTAGTTCGGGTATGGAACGACAAGAGCCTTTGGCAACTTCCCCATTTTGAGAAATGGCAATGGCTGGTAGATAGTATTTTTCGGTAAGTCGGCCGGCGATGAGACCGATGATGCCGGGGTGGTAGGATTTGTCGGCGACGAAAATAAGCTTGTCGGAGCTGAGATTGTCGGAAGTAATATTTTCGGCTAAAGCCAGACTGTCGGCTTGGAGAGATTGACGATCCCGATTGTATTCATCGAGAACTTTGGCATATTTTGAGGCGGTTTGAAGATTGGGAGAACAAAGAAGTCGAAGAGCATCGGTGGGATCGGAGAGGCGGCCGACGGCGTTGATGCGAGGACCAAGCATAAAACCAAGATGATAGGCGGAAAGCTCGTCGAGCTTGATGCGACTAATGTCCATGAGTTTACGAATTCCGGGAGAAGGATTTAGCTTGAGTTGCTTAAGACCGTGGACAACAAGACTGCGATTGAGACCGAGAAGAGGCATCATGTCGGCGACAGCGCCAAGAGCAGCTAGACCTAAATCGGCGTCGTCGTTGAATTGTTTGGCCAAGAACCAAGAAAGACCAGCCCCGGAGGTACTAGTGGAATGGAAGACATGGGAGACGAGTGATTTGAGTTGGTCGAAACGAGAATCGGGTTCGTGGTGGTCGCTGACGATAATTTTGATGTCGGGACGAACAGAAAGAAGTTTACTAAACTCATCGATGGCGACGATGCCGTTGTCGACGGTGATGATTAGATCAAATTTACTATCCTTTTGATTCTCGAAATTTAGAAAAGATTGGGAACGGAAACCATAGCCATCGGATTCGCGATTGGGAATAAAGGGGGTGACATTGAGACCTTTTTTGTAGAGAGATTGCCAAAGAATGGCGGTGGCAGTGATGCCATCGACATCGTAATCGCCGTAGATTAGGATGTTTTTTGATGATTTTATTAACTCAACTAAGGGCTGAAAATTAAAATCGAAATTTGGATAGGCGGGATTGAAAAAGGAGTCGGGATCGGAAATTTGGCGATTGGAGAGAAGAATTGAGAGGAGTTCGTCTGGAGAAGTAGTAGAATCGATAGTTTTTTGGCTAAGAAAGTTGATTTGAGAAGGCACAGAATATGATAGCAGATTAGATATTTTTATGGATTACTGCTATACTTCATCGATCAGAGTTGTTGCGCGAACTCTGGTTGATTATAGTTAGCGCTAATTGAAAAAAGGTCCTAAATGGCTACTAAACTTTTTGTAGGGAATCTTCCCTTCTCCATGACCGGTGATGATCTTAAACAGATCTTCTCCGCATATGGAACCGTGGTATCCGCCAACGTAGTGGTGGATAAATATACCAATAGAAGCAAAGGCTTCGGTTTTGTGGAGTTCTCCACCGACGAAGAAGCAAAAGCTGCTATGGCTTTGGATGGAACTGAACAGGGCGGCAGAAATATTGCTGTCAAAGAAGCTCTTCCTCGTCCCGAGAGACCACAAATGTAATAATTTGTGATTTTTTAATAAACCCCTTCGAGAAATCGGAGGGGTTTTAGGTTGGAGATTGGAAATTGCTAGTTTGACACTAAGCAAGATTAGTAAGGTAAAATATCCGTATGGATGAATTAAAAATAGTTCTACCAGATAAGGTGAAGAAAATTATGCAAAAGTTCCAGGAAACTGGGGCGGAGATTTTTGTGGTCGGAGGAGCGGTACGGGATTTGATGCTGGGAAGAGAAGTGAAGGATTGGGATTTGACAACTAATTTGACCCCTGAAGAAATGAAGAAGATTTTTCCAAAGAATAGTTTTTATAATAATAAATTTGGAACATTTTCAATTTTGGGATTGAATGGTGAAATTTTTGAGGTGACTACCTATAGAACGGAAAGAGGCTATAGCGATTCGAGACATCCGGATGAAATTAAGTGGGGAAAAAGTTTGGAAGAGGATGTGCAAAGACGAGATTTTACGATTAATGCGATGGCGATTGAGAGCAACGGAAAAATTATTGACACGTACCAGGGAAAAGAGGATTTGAAAGAGAAAATTATTAGAACCGTAGGAAATCCGGATGAGAGATTTGCCGAAGATGCCCTGAGAATGATGAGGGCAATTCGAATTGGAGGGCAATTGGGATTTGAGATAGAAGCGGAAACTTTGAAATCGATTCAAAGAAACGCCAAATTGATTAATAATATAGCCGGAGAAAGGATTAAGGATGAATTATTTAAGATACTTTCATCCCCCACTCCCAGCCATGGAATTGAATTGCTTAGAATTTCGGGAATCTTGGAACAATTTTTGCCTGAGTTGAATTTGGGAGTGGGATTTGCTCAAAAAGGACATCATGTGTACGATGTGTGGACACATAATTTGACGGCTTTGGATAGTTGCAGTAGTAGAAACCCGGTGACCCGACTGGCGACATTGATCCATGATGTGGCCAAACCAATTGTGGCTAAGGGAGAAGGCGAAAAAAGAACTTTTCATAATCATGAAGTAGTGGGAAGCAGGATTGCCATTAGATTGGGTAAATATTTGAGATTTTCAAATAAAGAATTGGATTTGCTATTCAGACTGGTGCGTTGGCATATGTTTACAGTGTCGGAGATGCAAACCGATAAGGCGGTGAGAAGATTTATTCGAAATGTGACGGTGGAATATATCGATGAAATGATTGCCCTAAGAAGAGCCGACAGATTGGGTTCGGGTTCGAAGGAAAGCAGTTGGAGATGGGAATTGTTTAAGAAAAGAATTATTGAAGTTCAGAAACAGCCGTTCTCGATTAAAGATTTGAAAGTTAAGGGAGAGGACGTAATGGAAATACTGGGAATTAAGCCAGGGAGACAGGTCGGAGAAGTGCTAAACGCGTTATTTTTGGAAGTCGAGGAGAGACCGGAATTAAATAAGAGGGAGATTTTGTTGAAAAAGATTGAAGAGCTGGGAAGGTAAACGAAATGTTGTAATTATTTTTACATTAATTTATACTTTACGGCATGAATGAAGTCCTGGTTGTATATCAAAAAGTATTTTATAGAATTCCTCGAGACCAATTAGTCCCCGCATCAGAGGTCTTTGAAATTGTAGATGGAAGTGAGAAAGATGACGGAACAGTTGGGGTAAAAGATATATTTGGTGGGATTGTATCGAGGGTGAGTATAGAAAGAGCGAGAGTGTTTACTAGTAGTGAGGTATTATTGTCGAGAGCATGTCCTCATTTGGGACCAATGAAAGTAGTGGAAGAAAAATAGATAACTATTTTTTGTTGATTTTCTTGCTCTTGAAGAAGAGAACTAACGGAATAGCAACAGCGGTGGAAGAATAGGTACCAGCAACGACTCCAATAAGCAGAGCGGCGGCAAACCATCGAGTAGTGTCCCCTCCTAGAAGTACCAGAGCGGCCAACATGAAGATGATGGTCATGGAATTGTTGATGGAGCGAACGATAGTTTCGGTGACAGCCTGATTGGCTAGGGAGACCCAATCGATGTTGAAATGTTTGCGCTTGAGTTCGCGAATGCGATCGAAAGTGACGACAGTGTCGTGGACTGAGGAAGATAGAGTAGTGAGAATGGCAGTGACGAAGAGTGAGTCGAGCTCAGCGCCAAAGAAATGACCAAGAAGAGAAAAACTACCAATAAGAATAAAAGCATCGTGGAACATGGCTAGGACAGCGCCAGCACCAAAAGTGAGATCACTAAAACGTTTGCCGATGAAAATTAAGAGAGTAATGGAAGAGAGAATAATGGCAAAGATGGTTTTCTTGAGAAGTTCTCGACCCAAGGAGGGACCGAGAGATTCAAAACGCTGTTCTTGAAACTCGGGACTAATGGCAAATAATTTTGATTCGATTTGAAGCTTTTGATCCTGATCGATGGGAGAGGACTTGATGGTGTAGATGTTGTCTGAGGAATTTATAGAAAGAATATTGACTTCCTGATCGCTTATAATTTGCTTAATTTGATCCGATGAAGCATTGGGGAGAGTGAATTCCCAGACAGAACCACCGGAAAAATCGATAGATTTTTTGAAACCCCATTTGACGATGGAAAAAATTGAAGTAGCGATGAGAGTGAGAGAAATAAAGAAGAAAAGTGGTCGAAATTTCATGAAGTTCATATTAGTTTTTCAGTTTTTCAGATCTCAGTTTTTCAGAGAATTATTAACTTTCTTATAAGTAAAAACACGAATAAGGTTTCGAGAAACATAAACACCAGTAAAGATACTAATGACGATACCCAGAAGTAAAGTGACAGCAAAGCCTCGAATCATGCCGGAGCTATTGAGAAAACTCCAGTTGAGAGGGTTGAAAAGAATGAGGGCAGTGATGATGGTGCAAGTGTTGGCGTCTTTGATGGAATCCCAAGCCCGACCAAAACCAAGCTCCATGGCGGTGTTCCAGGGTTTGCCAGCCCGAAGCTCTTCTTTGATGCGTTCGAAAATAAGAATGTTGCTGTCGACAGCCATACCAATGGAGAGAATAAAGCCGACAATGCCAGGAAATGTGAGAGTGATGGGAATGAGTTTGTAGATGGCGAGAGTGAGAAGGCCATAGATGATGAGAGCTAAGTTGGCCAAAAGGCCAAGAGCTCCATAATTTCCCAACATAAAAAGAGCAACCAAAGCCAGACCGACTAGGCCAGCAAAAACGCCTTTATTGATGGAATCTTGGCCAAGAGTGGCTCCAACAGTAGATTGACGGATGAGTTTGATGGGGACAGGAAGGGCACCGGCGTTGAGCTGAGCCGATAGCTCACGAGCGGTTTTGATGTCGAAACCGCCATTGATGACGGCAGAACCACCAGTGATGACATCGTTGACAGTGGGAGCAGAGACGATGAAATCGTCGAGGAAAATGGCGATTCTTTTGCCTTTGAGTTGGCGAGTAGCATCTTCGAAAAGTTTGGAACCTTCAGAATCGAAAGTGAGAGAAACTTCGGGCTCGGAATTGTTCTGATTGAAAGTGACAGAAGATTTGACTAGATTTTTGCCGGTGAGGCCGGTGTCTTTGGCGAAGAGATCGTAGATGGTGGCAGTGGAAGTGGCTTCGGGAGGAAGATCGACTTCACCACGGAAAGAAAGCTGGGCGGTTTGACCAATGAGAGAAATGGCTTGGTTGACGTTTTCGACGCCAGGCAGTTCGACTTTGAGACGATGAGCACCATTCTCGGTAGAGAGTTGAACATTGGCTTCGGAAATTCCGAACAAATTTACACGGCGTTCAATATTGTCCTTGAGAGATTGAAGAGAATCGGCAATGTCTTCTTTGGCAATGTTGGAGGTGTCGGCTTCGAAAGTTAGCTCGGCACCGCCGACTAAATCGAGACCATATTTGAGATCGAAAGTTTTTTGGAGATGAAAAGAGCCCAAATTAAAATCGAGACTGGGACGGTTGAATGTGTAATCCCAATTTATATTTTTCCAATGAATATTTATGGGGAAAGATTTGGGAAGATCGATGACAAGGGCAATTAGGGACAAACCGATAATTATCCAGAATGTTTTGAAATGGGAACTTCTACTCATGTGGCTATAAAATATTATTTTGTTTTGGATTTGTCAATTAATGAAAGCTGACGAGGATGGCCCGTGAAGATGTATGTGACAGAAGCTTTGGCCTTGTTTACCTTGATTTGAGCAATATCACCTTCTTTAATATCAAAGTCGGAAATATATTTTGAAGGAATGGTAAGACAGAGACTGTTGCCGGTCTTGATGACTTTTCTTATTTTCATACGACTAGAAATTTTCGAAATCAGCCGGATTGCCGATGATGACCGAAGGGCAATTGATAAAAAAGTCGATAATGATGGGATCGCGTTTTTGTTTGCGAAGTCGGAGCTCGGATTTGTCCATAATCATGTAGTTGATTTCCCTACCGTAGGATTGTTCATAGTTCTTGACGACAGAATCGACTTCACGAACATTGAGATCGCCAACCAAAATCATGTCGATGGAAGCTTCGGAGGAAATTTCGCGGCGCTCGAGTAGAGCTGAAGAGAACAGAGCAAATTTGAGATTGCCGACTTTGGAGGACTGAAGTGAATGGCCGAGTCCGGCAATTTGGTGGGAAATAACTAAAAGAGTATGATAGGCAGGATTGTCCTTGTTTACGGAATAATAAAGTCGGTTCCCCCTAGCCTCTTGGGAAATAATGGAGGCCTGGCTTAAATTGGATAATTCTCGTCGAACAGAATTGATTTCTTCTTGAGAATCGCGGACCAACTGGCGGACGTAGAACATTTCGTTGGGCTGGGAAAAGAAAATGGAGATTAGTTTTTGGCGAGTTTGGGAGACAAACAAGCGTTTGATGACATCGTTAGTTTTCATAATCAACTGTGTTGCCTAGCGGCAAGATTTCGATCCAGATGTTGCCGGGTACAAAATTAACTTCTTTACCGGTGGATTTATCTTTGAAAATAGTTCTGGAAGTTCGAGTTGACTTGGACCATGTTATGTCGATTTTGCTGCCATTTTGATAGAGATAGCCCGTGCCAGTACCGATGACATCGTAGAGATTGTGGCCATGTTCATCGATGGAACGAGATTCTTTGGCATACTGAACGACGAGATTCTTGGCGGTAATTTGGGAGCCGGTGTTGAAATCAACATGAGGCTGACCACCATTGGAGCGTCTGTAGAGATTGTTGGACTGATCGTATTCCCAAGTGACGGAATAGTCTTTGTAACCAGACCAGAAATCAAAACTGATTTTGTTGTAATCGGAACTCGAGGAAGCTTTGTCGGCTTGAGTGAAAGCCCAGGATTTGAAATTCTTATCCCAAGAAGTTTTGTTGACTTCGGTTTTGTTGCTGAGACCACGATCGGCAGCGGTACTCCAAAGAGCGGTGGTGGAACAGTACATGGTGTGCTCGGTGGCTCGGACATCGCCGGTGCGCTCGGGCTCGCGACGACAGACTTTGTAGGAAAGAGAGAACTGGGAGAGATCACCCCAAGTACCTTTATTGTTCCAGCCATAGGCGGCGATTTGCTCGATGGCTTGGGCTTTTTTGGCAGTAGTACAGGGGCCGCCGGGAGTGGCTGCGCTACAGTTGGCGCCGCCGACATGAGTATAGAGAGGATAATCGGAATACTCAGAAGCTAAATCAAGAAAATAAGTACGGGCGGAGCGGACCGGACCAACATCGTATTTTTGCTCGGAACCCTGCTGAGCGGCACAATAGAAAACACCCATAAAACGGGTAATACCACCTTCGGCGACGGCTTCGTAGACAATGTCGGCATTCTGGAGACCGGATTGAGGACGAGAATCTTCGTGATTCTCGATCATGACAAGAAGAGGACGCTTTTGCTCCCAAAGGGCTTTTTCTTCTTCGCTATACTTGGCACCATTGAGAGGACAAACTGCGGTTTTGGGACCTTCAAAAACTAAGATGCCGGATTTTTTGGGAGTAGGAGTAGTGTCCGATGAACTGGTGTTCGAATCGCTAATTTGACTGGCAGATGCGGGAAGATAGGTAGCAAAAGCCCAATATGAAAGACTGGTTAGTAAAATAAAAACAAGGAAATATGGTGCGAAGCTTAAGATTTTCTTCATTGAAATGATTAATGTTTAATAGCT